>JAMOPR010000058.1 GCA_027064485.1 Desulfurobacteriaceae bacterium
TAGCTACTTCGCAAGAATGGTAAACATCCTTAGTTAAAAATACAGTGCCAAAGTTCTCTATCGACTTCTCCGCAATTTCCTTCCTTTTGAGAGTTTCAAGCTTCCTATAAAGCGCATTTACAACTTCATCGGCAAGCTTTTCATCGTGGGTTACCAAAAAAGCACCTGCAAGTTCATCGTGTTCTGCTTGAGATAAAAGGTCTGTTGCCACCCACTCCGGATTAGCCGTCTCATCTGCTATAACCAAAATCTCGCTTGGACCAGCTACCATATCTATATCAACAGTTCCAAATAAAAACTTTTTGGCAAGGGCAACGTAGATATTACCAGGACCAACTATCTTATCAACCTTCGGTATAGACTCCGTTCCGTAAGCTATTGCGGCTACACCGTGAGCACCGCCAACCCTGTAAACCTCATCAACGCCGGAAAGTTTAGCAGCTACCAAAGAATACGGATTAACCTCAAGCGTTCCAATAGCCGGAGTTATCATAACAACCTTCTTAACACCGGCAACTTTAGCAGGAACGGCATTCATAATAACGGAAGAAGGGTATGACGCCTTTCCACCCGGAACGTATATTCCAGCACTATCAAGAGGAGTTACCTTTTGTCCTAAAACGATTCCCGGTTCTGTAACAAAGTAGGAATTTTCAAGCTGTTTTTCGTGAAATTTCCTTACTCTATCAACAGCAAACTTTATAGCATCTACTACTTCAGGCTCTACCTTTTGAAAGGATTCTTCAATTTCTTCATCAGAAACCTTCACGTTTTCAGGTGTTAAATCTACTCTATCAAACTTCTTGGCATATCCGAAAACGGCAGTATCTCCGTGATTTCTAACATTTTCTATTATTTCCAAAACTGAAGAAGCATACTTACTTTCTAAACCTTGCCCCCTGTTTTTTATTCTTAAAAGTTCAGGGTCCTTCTGCCAGTTATCTTTCCTTAAATCAACTTTTTTCATAACAAACTCCTAACGTGGATTTAATTAAGGAGAATTATAGCAGGAAAGAGAACTGCCTGAGGAATTTGGAAAGGAAGGGAAGAGAAAAAAAGAATAGTGGCGGAGAGGGCGGGATTCGAACCCGCGGTACGGGCTTTAAACCCGTACACCCGCTTAGCAGGCGGGCGCCTTCAGCCAGCTCGGCCACCTCTCCAAAAGTGGTGAGCCCGGGAGGATTCGAACCTCCGACCTACGGATTAAAAGTCCGTTGCTCTACCAGCTGAGCTACGGGCCCACTTGTGGCGGAGGGGGAGGGATTTGAACCCCCGGAGGGCTGGTTAGGCCCTCAGGTGATTTCAAGTCACCCGCCTTCAGCCAGACTCGGCCACCCCTCCGCGTTGCGTAAGAGAAAAATATAACCTATGTTTTAAGCTGTCAACTGAAATTCGGAGGAATTGTTATGATTTCAAAAGAACTTTTAAAAGTTTTAGCATGCCCACAGTGTAAAGGAGATTTAGAATACAGAGAAAAAGAGCAAAAATTGGTATGTCACAAGTGTAAATTAGCCTTCCCTATCGTTGACGATATACCTGTAATGCTCGTTGAAGAAGCTGAAAAGTTAGAGGAGTGAAGAGTGAACACGATAAGTTTTCTCCTTTCACTTTTAATAGTGATTGTTTTCGTTACTTCTACTGCTTACGGAATCTACAAAACATTCAAAAAGAGGAATGAGCGATGATTTACATAAAAAACCTGACGCTTAAAGAATTACAGGACTTTGTAACCTCTATAGGTCTTGAAAAATACAGGGCAAAGCAGATTGCTCAGTGGCTCTACAAAAAGAGAGTTAAATCCTTTGACGAAATGACAAACATCTCGAAGCAGGCGAGAAAACTCCTTTCGGAAAAAGCGAAGATAGATGCCTTGAAATTAGTAAAAGTGGAAAAATCTTCAGACGGAACGAAAAAATACCTCTTTGAACTTGAAGACGGTAACAGGATAGAGTCTGTTTTCATACCGGAAAGAGACTGGAACACGCTATGCGTTTCAACTCAGGTAGGTTGCCCTATAGGCTGCAAGTTCTGCCTTACTGCAAAAGACGGATTTACAAGAAACCTAACTGCAGCAGAAATCGTTGACCAGTATATACAGGTTCAAAGGGATGTAGGTGAAGAAAATCGCATTTCCAACGTAGTATTTATGGGAATGGGAGAGCCGCTTTTAAACTTTGACAACGTTAAAAAAGCCGTAGAAATTATGACAGGCAGAGATATGCTTGACCTTTCAACGAAAAAAGTAACGATTTCAACGGTAGGAATAATTCCCGGAATAGAAAGAATGGCTAAGGAGATGAACAAGGTTAAGCTTGCCATATCTCTCCACGCCACAACAGATGAAGTAAGAGATAAGTTAGTGCCAATAAACAAAAGGTATCCTATAAAAGAACTTTTCAGAACATTAAAGAAATATCCAGCAGACAACGTAAGAAGGATAATGATTGAATACGTAATGCTAAAAGACATCAACGATTCGGAAGAAGACGCTAAAAGACTTGTTAAGTTAGTAAAAGGCATTCCTGTAAAAGTGAATCTGATACCCTTTAACCCTTATCCGGGCGCTGAATTTGAACCTTCACCGCGCAGCCAGATAGAGAAATTTCAAAAAATCTTGTGGGATAGTAACCTCGCTGCATTTATAAGAGATTCAAGGGGACAGGATATTTCAGCTGCCTGTGGAATGCTCAGAACGAAGGAAAAGAACCGATTAGCTCAAAGTATATCTTCTTGAAAAAATCTCTGTTTTTGAGACCAGGGTGGGGGATTTTTAATCGGGGTGTATCAACTTTTACATTTCCATATGTTGCTATATCTACATCTATTACTCGAGGACCCCAGCGAAACGTTGGATATCTTCCCACTCTCTTTTCTATCCACTTAACGAGGGAAAGAAGTTCCTGAGGAGGATGGAACGTTTCCATCAAAACTCCCACGTTGAGAAAGGAAGGTTGCTTTTCAACTCCGAACGGTGCAGTTTCATAAATTTCTGTTTTTTTTAATACTTTTCCTACTTCTCTTTTTAAAAGAGAAATAGCCCTTTCAAGATTGGTTAATCTATCTCCCAAATTACTGCCTAAGATAAAAACTACTTCTGCCATTTATCGTTCAACCACATGTGGAAATTGCTGGTTTGAGGAACGTTGAGGAAGAGTTTGACGTTGGGATTTCTTGAAATACTCTCCGCTATTTTTTCCTGAACGTTAAGTTCTTTCCATTTTAAAATGTTTTTATTGATAGACTTTGAAAGCATTTCGTTAGCTTTAGCTTCTGCTTCCGCCTTTTTTAGCCTTGCTTCAGCTTCCGCTTTTGCTTGAATTACCCTTTGTTCAGCTTCTGCCTGTGCCTTTATAACTTTCTGTATTTTCTCTGTCTCCGCCTGGATTTTCTTAACTTCCTGTTCACGTTTCGCTTGCT
>JAMOPR010000059.1 GCA_027064485.1 Desulfurobacteriaceae bacterium
GATGGGGATTTTTCATACGAAAAATTGGTGGCAAGGATAAACGGAGAGTTAGCAAACGACCTTGGAAACCTCTTTAACAGAACTCTTTCAATGCTTAAAAAGTATAAGAAAAGCATCGTTCCAGAACCAAAAGGCGAAGAAAGTGAACTGGACATAAAACTTAAAAACAAAGCAGCAGCAACTCTACAAAGTATTAAAGAGTTAATTCCGAAAGCGGAGTTGACGAAAGCGTTAGACGAAATCTGGCAGTTCGTTTCGTTCGTTAATTTCTATATAGATAGACGTGCCCCTTGGTCTTTAAACAAGGAAGGAAAGGAGGAATTGGATAGAGTTCTTTACAACATGGTAGAAGCGTTGAGGTTTATCACGGCGTTTACCTTTCCATTTATGCCCTCTTCGGCTGAGAAAATGGCAGAGCTGTTGAGGTTACCAAAAAAAGCTGAGGAATTAAGGGTTGATGAGTTTGAAAGCTGGGGAGGAATGAAGCCCGGAACGGAGGTAGAGAAAGGAGGTATTCTCTTCCCAAGGGTGGAATACAATTCAGAAACGGGCGAAGTTACAGTGGCAAAGACCAAGAAAGGAAAGTAGTTTTGTGTTAAGATTTCCACTTACAAGCGTGCAGGAGGAATCTAATGAAACTTTCTGGAGCTGAAATTCTCCTGAGAGCACTGGAGTTAGAGGGAGTTGACAAAATATTCGGTTATCCCGGCGGAGCAGTCCTTGATATTTACGATAGGTTGCCCTTTTCACCGATAAAGCACTACTTAACGAGGCACGAGCAGGGAGCAGCTCACGCAGCAGATGGATATGCAAGGGTTACAGGAAAAGTAGGTGTATGCTTTGCTACTTCTGGTCCTGGCGCAACGAACTTAGTAACCGGCTTGGCAACTGCTCACATAGATTCTGTTCCCGTTGTTGCGTTTACGGGTAACGTTCCGACCTTTATGATAGGAAACGATGCGTTTCAAGAAGTTGATACGGTAGGGATAACAAGACCTATAACGAAACATAACTTTTTGGTAAAAGATGTAAAAGATTTAGCGGATACGGTTAAAAAGGCTTTTTACATAGCGAAAACGGGAAGACCGGGCGTTGTTTTAGTTGACCTGCCAAAAGACGTTACGAGGGAAATCGCAGACTTCTTTGAAGAGGAATACAAATCGCCGGTTCAGATAAGAAGCTACAAACCGGTTTTAAAGGGGCATCCCGGACAAATTAAGAGAGCTGCTAAAGCGATAGCTACTGCCGAAAGACCGGTTCTTTACATTGGCGGAGGTGTTGTATCTTCCGGTGCAGCAGACCTTGTAGTAAAGCTTGCCGAAGTTGCAAACATCCCTATGACCGCAACGCTAATGGGATTAACGGCAGTTCCCGGCAACCATCCGTTCTTTTTGGGAATGCTTGGAATGCACGGCACCTATGCTGCAAACATGGCGGTTACGGAGTGCGACCTTTTAATAGCTGTAGGTGCCCGCTTTGACGATAGGGTTACCGGCAGGTTGGCTGACTTTGCTCCCAACGCAAAGGTAATTCACATTGACATTGACAGTGCAGAAATCGGAAAGAACAAAACCGTTGATATACCGATAGTTGGCGACGCTAAGTTAGTTTTAGAAGAACTTCTTCCTGAAGTAGAAAAACAGGTTGTCAAAAACAGGGAATTCTACGCGGTAAGGGAAAAGTGGATATTAAAAGTGAGAAGCTGGGCTGAGAGGTATCCGCTGTGGTATGAGCCAAGCGATGTTTCTATAAAGCCTCAGTTTGTTATCCAGAAAATCTACGAAGTAACAAAAGGTGAAGCGATAATAACCACGGACGTCGGACAGCACCAGATGTGGGTTGCCCAGTATTATAAATTTAAGTTTCCGCGCCAGTTAGTTACTTCCGGCGGTTTGGGAACGATGGGATTTGGCGTTCCTGCTGCAATCGGTGCAAAGATAGGGAGACCGGATAAAACGGTATTTTGTATTTCTGGTGACGGTTCATTCCAGATGAACATGCAGGAGATAGTAACTGCCGTTCAGCACAACGTTCCGATAAAGGTTGCAATTTTGAACAACGGATTTTTGGGGATGGTTAGGCAGTGGCAGGGGATTTTCTACGATAAAAATTATTCCCAGGTTCACATGGACGTTCAGCCGGATTTCGTTAAGCTCACCGAAGCAATGGGCGGTGTAGGATTCCGAGTAGAAAAACCTCAGGATGTAGAAACAGTTCTCAAGGAGGCAATGCTTATAAATGACAGACCCGTTGTAATAGATTTTGTTGTTGACAGAGAAGAAGATGTCTTCCCTATGGTTCCGCCGGGCGGAGCGCTTCGCGAGATGATTCTTCCTTCTTACGGAAAGAAGAAGGCTAAAAAGGCAGTGTAGAGAGGGCAGTGATGGAAAGACCTGAACATAGAAAGCACGTTATCAGCGTGTTGGTAGAAAACCAGCCAGGTGCATTGGCAAGGATTATAGAGCTGTTTAGTTCCAGGGGTTACAACATAGAAAGCTTGAATGTGGGGCATACAGAAGACCCGAGTATTTCAAGAATAACGATGGTGGCTAAAGGAGATGAGCACACGATAGAGCAGATAGTTAAGCAACTGAGAAGAATAATAGATGTGTTTAAAGTAAGGGATTTAACGGATAAGAAAAAATTGGATAGAGAGCTTTTAATTGTAAGGATAAACGTTGACTCAAACGAGAAAAAGGAAGAAGCAAAGAGGTTGGTCGAAATATTCGGCGCACAAATAGTTGATATATCACACGATACCTACACGATAGAGTTAACCGGTGACGAGGAGCAGGTTGATGCCTTTTTGGAGCTTATAAAACCTTTAGGCATTAGAGAGATGGCAAGGACCGGTAGAGTTGCAATGGTTAGAGCTTTACAGGGTGATACTTTTAGCGATAAAAAAGAATTTCAATAATGGAGGTTCAAATGGCAAAGGTTTACTACGACCAGGACGCAAGCCTGGAATTCATTAAAGACAAAACAGTGGCAATCTTAGGTTACGGAAGCCAGGGACACGCTCACGCTCTAAACTTAAGAGACAGCGGAGTAAATGTAATTATAGGTTTAAGACCTGGAAGGTCTTTTGAAAAAGCAAAGGCTGACGGTTTTGAAGTTTTACCGCCTGATGAGGCAACAAAAAAAGCTGACATCGTTATGTTTCTCCTTCCTGACCCTGTTCAAAAGAAAGTTTACGAAGATGCCGTAAAACCAAACCTTGAACCTGGAATGGCTTTGGCTTTTGCTCACGGGTTCAACATTCACTTTAATCAAATAGTTCCACCTGCCGATGTTGACGTTTTTATGGTAGCTCCTAAAGGTCCGGGGCAT
>JAMOPR010000060.1 GCA_027064485.1 Desulfurobacteriaceae bacterium
TAACAACACAACAAAAGGGATGGGAGCACTTAATGCCGTTAAATTGAGAGAACTACTTGAAAAGAGCAGTGAGTCCAAAAATAGTAGTTGAAATTAAAGTAATTGTTGCCCCCGGTGGCGCGTTTAATGTAAAGGATACGAGCATTCCTGCAACTGCAGATAGAATGCCTAATACTACCGATAAAACGAAAAACTGGTCGTAAGTTCTTGCTATTCTGTGTGCCGTTGCTGATGGGACTATGAGGAGAGAAAAAACAAGCAAAGCGCCTACCGATTCTATTGATAGTGTAACTACAAATGCTGTTAAGAAGAAAAGCCAGAAAGTTATGAAGTGGACTTTGTATCCAGATGCTTTTGCAATTTCTTCGCTAAACAGTATTAGGTATATTTCCCTCCAGTAGTAGATGAAAAAGGCGGATACTGTTATGGAGAGTAATAAAAGTAGCAGTATATCTGTTTTTGTTGTTAAAAGAGGACTACCGAAAAGGTAGGAAAGGGCTTCTGAGCCAAAGTTCTGAGATAGAGAGAGGAATACTACTGCCAGCCCCATGCTTGCAGAGAAAAGGACGCCAACGGTTACGTCGTAGTGAATTTGCTTTTTTTCGCTTAGATACCAAAGAATAATTGATGAGGTGATGGTAAAGAGAAGAGCGAAAAAAAGGGGGGATTTTCCGAGCAAAATCCCCATCGCTACTCCGGCAAAAGCTATATGGGCAAGTCCGGCTCCTATAAAGGGCATTTTTCTAAGAACGACGAATGTTCCAACTGTAGAGCACAAAAAACCTGTAAGCAGCGCCGAAATTAGTGCATTTATGCCAAAGGAATAACTTAGAAAAGTAAGGGGATTGTATAGTTCCAAGTTACTCCTCTTCCTTGTTTTTATTTTCCTTAGATTTTAGTTTCTTTAAGTATTCTTGTGCTTTTTTGTGCTTTACTACATCTCCCGTTTTGTAGTAGATAGCATATTCAGCAATGTTTGTTGCGTGGTCACCTACCCTTTCGAGGGATTTGACGACTAAAATTAGTCTTACAGCTATTGCGCTGTTTTCTGGATTTTTCTCTGCTATTTCTGTTAGCTCGTCAAACAGACGTTCGTAAAAACTGTCAACTATGTCGTCTTTATCTATTATCTCTTTTGCCAGTTCTACATCACCTCTTAAAAGTGCCATAACGCTGTTTTTAAGCATTTCGCTTACTATTTGAAGCATTCTGGGGAGGTCAACGTATGGTTTTAGAGGGGGATGTTTTGAAAGATGAATTGCTGTTTCGCAAATATCTCTTGCTAAGTCGCCTACCCTTTCAAGGTCAACAATACTTTTGAGTATGGATACAACAAACCTTAAATCGGTTGCTTCTGGTGAGTATAAAGCAAGTATTCTCACGCACTTTTCTTCAATTTCAAGTTCTTTCAGGTCTATGAGCCTGTCATACTGGTAGGCAAGTTCTGCCTTTTCAACGTTTCTTTCGGTAAGCGCTTCCATAGCTTCGTTTATTATCTTTTTGGACATGTCTGCCATTTCTATAAAGCTGCGTTTGAGCTCATCTAAGTCTTCTAAATATCTTTCTATCATCTGTTCCTCCCGAAAACTTTCTTTGAATATAGCATTTAAACGTTAAGCAATTGTTAATTTGTTTCTTCCTTTACAGGTCTTGAAAGTAGCTCTTTCATTACCTCTTGCGGTGATTGTTTTTTGTGAACTATTTTGTAAACGGCGTTTGCTATAGGCATTTCAACGTTTAGTTTTTTAGAGAGTTCGTAGACCGCTTTTGCGGTATAAACACCTTCGACGATAAATTTTTTATCGACTTTTCCTTCACCTTTCCCGATTGCAAGTCCAAACTGTCTGTTCCTTGAAAGGTCTCCTGTGCAAGTTAAAACTAAGTCGCCTAATCCGGAAAGCCCGTAGAAGGTTTCCTCTTTTGCTCCTAAGAGTTTCCCTAATTTTTTGATTTCGTGAAGTCCCCTTGTAATTAGTGCAGCCCTTGCGTTGTTTCCAAGTCCCATTCCGTCTGAAATTCCGGTTGCTATTGCTATTACGTTTTTAAGCGCTCCTCCCAATTCTGCGCCTTTAACGTCTGTAGACGCGTAAAGCCTAAATGTAACTGTTGACAAGGTTTTAACTAATTTGAGCGTTTCGTCTTTGTTTTTGCCGGCTATAACGGCAGCTGCAGGTAATCCTTTGGCTATTTCTTTTGCGAATGTGGGACCAGAAAGAACGTAGTAGTTGTCCGTTGTTTTGAAGATTTCTTCGTAAACTTCAGAAAGGGTTTTGAGAGAGGAAATTTCTATTCCCTTGCTTGCGCAAATGAGTGTTTTCCCTCTTAGTATTTCTCTATTTTCTTTCCAGAATGAACCGGTGAATTGGACAGGGATGACGGAAAAGATGATTTCTGCATTTTCTACTGCCTCTTTAACAGAAGTTGTGGCTTTAACAGTTTGTGGGTAGGAGATTGAGGGGAGGTAGAGGGGATTTTTCCTATCTCTATTTATAGAATTAGCAATTTCCTCTTCTCTGCACCACTGGGTTACTTTAAAGCCGTTTCTTCCAAAGTGAACCGTTAGAGCCGTTCCCCAGCTTCCGGAACCAAGTATTGCTATTTTCACTTTTTACCTCTTCTTTAAACTTCTTCTTTTAGTTTCTTTAAAGAGAGTAAACCTTCAACGAATATCCATACTGCGAGTATTACTTGAATAAAAGCAGCAATTCCGATTATTGAGAGTTTCCACTTTAACATAAGTATAACTAAAGACCATATGGTTATTACTGCCATAAATGCGGCAGGGATTCCCGGGACGAACCAGTATTTACCTTTTCCTGTTTTGATTAGCCATATCATTACAACGAATAACGCTAAGGCTGCTATAAGTTGGTTTGTAGCACCAAATACGGGCCACAACGCTTTCCAAACGGGAAGCAGTTTCCCCGTTGTAGGGTCTTTGTATTTGGTAAACACTAAAATTGCTGGGATAATTAAAGAAATGCCGGTTGAGATGAATCTATTTTTAATTCCTGTAAGTTCGGTGAATACGTATCTTGCAAGTCTCGTTCCGGTGTCTGTGCTTGTAAGAACGAAAGAAGAAAGAGCCAGCATTCCGAAAGCTATTCCGAACGTTTCCGGTATTCCCAAAACGCTCATAAATTTACCTATACCTGTTCCGTAAATAGCTGCAACGTTTTTCTTTAACACGCTAAATTCTGTGCTGGTAAGAACCATTACGAATATGATGGACATTACTGCAACTATACCTTCTAAGAGCATCGCACCGTAGCCTA
>JAMOPR010000061.1 GCA_027064485.1 Desulfurobacteriaceae bacterium
GTAAACTCCTAAAGGAGAGAAGAACCTGGCACTTCCTCCAGTTGGTAAAACGTGGTTTGGCCCTAAGACGTAATCCCCTAAGCTTTCACAGGTATGGTGGCCTAAGAAGATTGCTCCTGCATGCTTTATGTAATCAAGAAGGGCAAAGGGTTCCTTCGTTGCAACCTCAAGGTGTTCTGGAGCTACTTCGTTTGCAACTTGGCAAGAGTGGTAAACGTCTCTAGTTAGGAAGACTGTTCCAAAGTTTTCTATTGACTTTTGAGCTATTTCTTTTCTCTTTAACCTTTTAAGTTTTTCATGGACTGCTTTTACAGTCTCTTCTGCTATACGGTCATCGTGGGTTACTAGAAAGGCTCCTGCAAGTTCGTCGTGTTCTGCCTGTGAAAGGAGGTCTGTTGCAACCCAGTCTGGGTTTGCAGTTTCATCTGCTATAACGAGGATTTCACTTGGGCCTGCAACCATATCAATGTCAACGGTTCCAAATAAGAACTTCTTTGCAAGGGCAACGAAGATGTTCCCCGGACCAACTATCTTGTCAACTTTTGGAATAGTTTCCGTCCCAAACGCTATTGCTGCTACTCCGTGAGCTCCTCCTACCCTGTAGATTTCGTCAACTCCAGAAAGCTTTGCAGCTACCAGGGTATATGGGTTAACTTCAAGGGAGCCTACTGCCGGGGTTATCATTACTACCCTTTCAACCCCTGCAACTTTCGCAGGAACGACGTTCATAACTACTGAGGAGGGATACGCGGCTTTCCCTCCAGGAACGTAAACTCCAACCTTTTCAAGGGGGGTTACTTTCTGACCGAGGACTATTCCTGGCTCCGTTACAAAGTATGAGTTCTCTTTCTGGTGCTGGTGGAACTTCTCTACCCTTTCAACGGCAAACTTTAAGGCTTCTACAACCTCTTTGGGAACTTTCTTAAAGGCCTCCTCTACCTCTTTCTCTGATACTTTTACGTTTTCAGGAGTTAAAT
The DNA here is from genome assembly GCA_027064485.1 of Desulfurobacteriaceae bacterium. Lineage (GTDB taxonomy): Bacteria > Aquificota > Aquificia > Desulfurobacteriales > Desulfurobacteriaceae > Desulfurobacterium_B. The sequence continues at coordinate 978 of JAMOPR010000061.1, forward strand.
CAACTTTATCAAACTTTTTGGCGTAGGAGAAAACGGCACTGTCTCCGTAGTTTCTAACGTTCTCTATTATCTCAAGGACCGACTGGGCGAACTTACTTTCAAGACCTTGTCCTCTGTTCTTTATCCTTAGGAGTTCCGGCTCCCTCTCCCAACCTTCTTTCCTCAGGTTAACTACTTTCATACCTCTTCTCCTGCTTTAAAGTTGAGAGAATTATAGCAGGGTTAGAAGTTGCTAACCTTTTCAGCTTGGTAGATTATTTCTTCAATAGTTTTTGGTTTTGAAATGAAATAACCCTGAAGGAAATCAATGCCTTCTTTTTTTAGGATTTCTGCTGCTTCTGGTTCTTCAACAAATTCTGCAACGGTTTTGATTCCAAGGTTCTTAGAAAGGGAACCTATGGCTTTTACTACGTTTCTTGTGAATTGACTTGATGAGATTTTTTTAGTGAAAGAGCCATCAAGTTTTAGTACTTCAAGAGTTCTGTTTTCTGCAAGGTCTATTACTAGTTTAAACGAAGAATAACCGCTTCCAAAATCATCAATTGCGAACTTAAGGTTAGGATATTTTTTTGAAATTTGTTTAAGTTCACAAGCATTTTCAAGGAGTCTCTGCTCAGTTATTTCTAAAAAGATGGAAAAGTTTTCCATTTTTTTAAGAAAGTTGTCTAGTTCTTTCAAGAAAGATACTGAGGAAAGGGATTGAGGACTTACGTTTATGAACAAGTTAGTAGTTACTGAAGCTATGAGATCTTTTTGCTCTAAAATTCTTTTAAGAACAATTTTATCTATTTTAGTTATTAAGTTGAATTGATAGATTAAATCTATAAAAAGCCCGGGAGGTACAAGAGAATCTCCATCCCTTAATCTAAATAGAGTTTCAAGAGCTATTATATTGAAAGTTTTGCTATCGGCTATGGGTTGAAAAACAATTTCTATGTTGTTGTTATTGATTTTACTTGTTATAAATGAGATTTTTCTAAGCTGTTCTTTTTGCCACTTAAATAGTTTTTCAATTCCTTCTTCATTTGTAATAATGAAAACTTGTTTTTCTTCTTTTTTTGCAATCTCTTTTAGCTTAGTTAAGAAATTATTAAGGCGATTTTCAAAGCCTTCAAAGCGTTCATCTAATAGGAAACCATAAACTCTAAACGGTGCTTCTATGTCTATTTGCTTTAAAGTTTTTTCTAGCAAAACAGTTAGTTTTTTAATGTCTTTTTCAAATTTCTCCTCTTCAATACCTACTCCTAGAATCAGAAAATTGTGATTAATACCCCTCACTGCTAGGTAATTTTCTTTGTGGCTTTCAAAAAAATTTTGGATTACCTTTTCGGTTTCCTCAAGGATTTTATCCACCTTGGCTTCAGAAAGAGTTCTGTTCAGTTTCTTTAAGTCCGCAAAATCAAGAGCAGCAATGAATTGCTTTGGATAGAATTCTTTTAAATACTCTATTAATTTTATAAAATTAGAATCTCCTCTTGTAAATGCTTGAAAGTAAAGTTCTGCAAGTTTCTGGCTGACTTTTAGTGCTAACTCTTTTAATTCTCCGAATGCTAAGAGTCCTTCGGTATAGTTTTCTTTCTTCAAAAGGATAAAGAAAGCTTTTGCAGCTCTAAATACAGCTTTTTCTAGGTTTTCAAGGTAATCACATAAATAAGCGTTCATGCAGGCCATTATACTCTCGGGGTAGTAAATGCTTGTCTTAAAATCGCTTTCTGTATAACTCTCGAGTGGAAATTTTGATAATTTTTCTCTTCGTACGGACTCAATTATCCTTTCTATGTAATTTGCGTGGGCCCTGTAAAGGGCATACTTTTTAAGTTTAGAGTTTTTTATATCTTCCAATTCCCCAATATTAATTTTTAGGTATTCCTTTGCAATTTCATTTTCCAAATTTTGAAGTTTAGCTTTAATTGTTTTTGTTTCTTCCTTAAAATCTGGAGTTTCCACTGCAATTCCTTTTGCAAGTTCCACTTTGAAATTTTCAATAAATTTTTGAATTACGAAGAAAGGTAGCTTATTTTTAGTTATTTCTTTAATAGCTTCGGAAAGTTCTAGTTCCTTGCTAAGAAATTTTAAAATTATCTTTTTTATATTCTCTACCTGCTTCTCTGAGATTTCTGAATAGCTTATTAGAGAGAGATTTTTTATTAATTCTTCACTTGCTTTTTGGGCTGATTTCTTTATTAAGTTTTTACTATTCATCCCTTCCCCCTAAAAGAATCATTTAATTTAAGATAATTCTTTTTAAAACCTTTGGAAAGGGGATAATTGAGATTTAAGAG
>JAMOPR010000062.1 GCA_027064485.1 Desulfurobacteriaceae bacterium
ACAAAACCTAAGATAAAGAAAGCAAAACAAAAATTAAAACCTAAACCAAAATTAAAACCTCTCCAAAAGAAAAAAACAAAAAACCACCCCAAACCCAGAAAACAGAAAAGCTCCAAACCTAAAAAACTTTTGTCTCCAACTTCAACAAAACCAAATAAGGAAAAACAAACAACAGAAACCTCAAAAGAAAAAATACCAACAGCTCAAAAAACCTTTAATACATCTTCCTCCCATCTCCAATCTCATCCAAAAACAGCCCAGAACAAAACACCACAACCTCCTAAACCTTCAACTTCCAACGAAATACCCACATCTTCCGTAAAAGAAAGAGAAAAATACCTAAAACTGATAATCGCAGAGCTTGAAAAACACAAAAATTACCCGCTAATTGCCAGAAGATTAGGAATAGAAGGCACAGTAACGGTAGAATTCGCCATTAAAAAGGATGGTTCTCTCAAATACGTCAAAATCGTATCATCAAGCGGTAGCTCCATTCTTGATTCAGCAGCAGAAAAGTTAGTAAAAGCGTGTCACTTCCCTCCCTTACCTGCCAACTTTAAAGAAGATAATTTTAAGGTTAAAATTCCCATACACTACAAACTCCAGTAGTTAAGGAGAAGCCATGTCTGAAATCTACCCTTACCTTAAATACGTCAAAGAAACTCTTCACTTTGAAGACGTCAACCTGAAAGATTTAGCACTTAAAGAAGGAACTCCCCTCTACGTTTACAGCAAAAACGCCCTTCTTTACTGGTTTAGCGAGTTTGACAGCGCCTTCAAAGAAATAAACCACATAACCTGCTTTGCCGTAAAGTCCTGTTCCAACGTAAACATACTATCCATTCTCAAAGAAGCAGGTGCAGGCGCAGATACTGTATCTGCTGGAGAAATATTTAGAAGCCTAACGGCAGGCATAGACCCAAAAAAAATCGTATTTGCAGGAGTAGGAAAAAGAGAGGATGAAATAGAATACGCGATAGAAAAAGGCATTCTTTTAATCAACGTTGAATCAAAAAGCGAACTTAAAGCAGTAGAAAAGGTAGCAGAAAAGTTACAAAAAAAAGCTTCTATTGCGTTCAGAGTAAACCCGGAAGTTGACGCAGGAACGCACCCCTACATATCAACAGGTCTCAAAACGAGTAAATTCGGTATAAATTACGAAGAAGCCATTGAACTCTACAAATTAGCTGCAAACTCTAAGTGGTTAAAACCCAAAGGTATCCACTTTCACATAGGTTCTCAAATAACGGATATCTCTGCCTTTGAAGAAGCAGCTCAAAAAATAGCTAAGCTTGTCAAAGAACTTCACTCCATAGGCATAGAAATAGAATACTTTGATGCAGGCGGCGGGCTTGGAATCAACTACAACCCATCAATTCCACCTATTCCTTCAAAAACCTTAGCAGAAAAATTAATTCCGGTAGTAAAGGAAACAGGATGCACCCTTATATTAGAACCCGGAAGAAGAATCTCTGGAAATGCCGGAATTCTCCTAACCAAAGTTACATACGTAAAAGAAAGAGACAAAAAACTCTTCTACATCGTTGACGCAGGAATGAACGATTTGGCAAGACCTTCCCTTTACAGAGCTTACCATCACATCGTTCCTGTTGAGAAGAAAAACGGGAAAGTCAGAAAAGCAGACGTAGTAGGACCAATCTGTGAAACAGGAGATATTTTGGCAGAAAACAGAGAACTACCTGAACTTAAAGAAGGTGACGTTATTGCCGTTTTAAGTGCAGGAGCTTACGGATTTTCCATGTCCTCAAACTACAACTCCCGCCCAAGAGTAGCAGAAATTTTAGTTGATAAAGACAGCTACAGGGTAATAAGGCAGAGAGAAACCTTTGGAGACCTAATAGCAAGAGAACTTCTTCCTCCGATAAAATAAAAAGGGGGAGTAAAAACTCCCCCTTCAATTTCAACACCTTCAGGAATTAAACATCGTAATAGAGCATAAACTCCATAGGGGTTGGTCTGAGCCTAACTGGGTCAATTTCTTCCTTGCGCTTATACTCAATATAATCCTCAATAAACTGTTCCGTCATTACGCCGCCTTTTGTGAGGAACTCGTAATCCTTTTCAAGGGCGTCGATTGCCTCTTCAAGGGAACCCGGAGCAGTAGGTATATCTTTAAGCTCTTCCGGTGGAAGGTCGTAAAGGTTCTTATCAACAGGTTCGCCCGGATGAATTTTATTCTCAATTCCGTCAAGACCAGCCATAAGAAGCGCTGTAAATGTAAGGTAAGGTGCACCTGAAGGGTCAGGGAATCTAACTTCAACCCTTTTAGCTTTTGGAGAGGTAACAACGGGAATCCTGATAGAAGCAGACCTGTTCCTTGCAGAGTAGCAGAGGTTAACAGGAGCTTCGTATCCCGGAACGAGCCTCTTATAAGAATTAACAGTTGGGTTTGTAAAGGCACAAACAGCCTTTGCGTGCTTGATAATTCCGCCGATAAAGTAAAGAGCCGTTTCAGAAAGCCCAGCGTATTGGTCACCGTGGAAGAGGTTTTCACCGTTCTTCCATATAGACATGTGAGTGTGCATACCTGAACCGTTATCCCCAAAGAGAGGTTTAGGCATAAAGGTAGCAGTCTTCCCAAACATCTTAGCAACGTTCTTAACTATATACTTGAGCCACTGAACGTTATCGGCAGCCTCAACAAGAGTTCCAAACCTAAAGTCAATTTCACACTGACCACCTGTAGCAACTTCGTGATGGAGAGCTTCTATTACAAGCCCAGCTTCCTCCATCTTCATAGCCATAATTTTCCTAATATGGTCAAGCTGGTCGTTTGGAGGAACGGGGAAATAACCTCCCTTAACTTTTACCTTATGACCAAGGTTGGGATTCTCGTCTGCACCTGTTCTCCAAGAACCCTCAGAACTGTCAACTTCATAAAAACCGTAGTTCATGCCCACATCAAACTTAACGTCATCAAATATGAAGAATTCCGGCTCCGGACCGCAGTAAACAGTATCGCCGATACCTGTAGATTTAAGGTATTCAAGAGCCTTCTTTGCAATGTTCCTTGGGTCTTTGTGGTAAGGTTCTTTCGTAACGGGGTCAACAATATCAGCAATTATAACTAACGTAGGAATTTCAGATAGAGGGTCTATGGTAGCTGTTGTTGGGTCAAGTTTAAACATCATATCACTTGCGTTGATAGGTTGCCACTGTCTAATGGAAGAACCGTCAAAGAAAAGCCCTTGTTCAAAGCTATCTTCCG
>JAMOPR010000063.1 GCA_027064485.1 Desulfurobacteriaceae bacterium
CTATTAATTCGATTGAAGCGCCTGAATCAAGTTTTTCGTTTTTTTGAAGGGTCGTGACTACAAAATCTTCTTCTGTTAGAAAACCTAACATTTTTCCTGACTTTTTGATTATTATATGTTCTCCTTTCCTGACGCTAATGTTTCCTCCGTGGGTGTCTGTTAAACCAGCTTCAAAAACGATTCTTCCCACTTTAATCATTTCTTTCTTTAGATTTTCCATGTCTTAACCTCAATTGTTTTGTTAATATTTCGTCGTGAAAAGTATAAAAGAATTAAGCTGTTTGTGTGCAGGTTTTGGTATGGAGAAAAGAGTAATTTTCTTTCTTTTGTTGCTGACTTTTCTTTTAAACAGTTGCGGGACGTCTTATAGGAGAGTTGTTTGGGTTGTCCCGAAGCATTATGGAAGTAAGGAGTGTAAATATACTTACAGAGTAAACGGTAAGGTTTATTGCGTAAGGAAGAGTAGCTACGGTTACGTGGAAGTTGGATACGCTTCGTGGTATGGTCCTGGATTTCACGGGAGGAAAACTGCAAGCGGAGAAATCTATGATATGTATAAGCTTACGGCGGCACATAAGACTTTACCTTTAGGCACTTACGTGAAGGTGATAAATCTTGAGAATGGAAGAAGCGTTATTGTAAAGATAAACGATAGAGGACCTTTTGTTAAAGGTAGAATCATAGACCTATCTTACGCTGCCGCTAAAAAGCTTGGTATGCTGAAAAAGGGGGTTGCCAAAGTAAAGATAATAGCCCTGGGTAAGAAGGTTGACCACCGTTATGTGGCATCTGAATACCAAAAAGGAAAGTTTTACGTTCAAATTGGAGCGTTTAAGAATAAGTTGAATGCTTATTCTTATAAGCATTTTGTAGCAAGAAAGTATGGAATAAAGACAAAAGTTGTTTATATGAACGGTTACTATAGAGTTTTAGCAGGTCCTGTTTTTTCTCTGGATAGTGCTAAGCGATTTAAGAAAAAACTTGAGTTAAAAGGTATAGAGACCTCTTTCATTATCAGGTTGTAGGAGGAATTGTGAGGAGTTTGATTACTGCTGATTCGCTTGATATACCTTCAGAAACTTACGATGCAATTGTAGTGGGTTCTGGAGCAGCAGGGCTTTATTGTGCGATTGTTCTCAAAAATTTAGGTTTAAAAGTTTGTGTTCTTTCAAAATCTTTAGTTCACGAAGGTTCAACCTTTTTGGCTCAAGGAGGAATAGCGTCTGCTTTGCCTCCTGATGATTCTACGGACCTTCACTTTTCCGATACAGTTAGAGCTGGTGCCGGTTTGGTGGATAGGAAAATGGCAAGAGTTTTGGTTGAAGAGGGTGTAAAAAGGGTTGTAGACCTTATTAGATTGGGAGTGAAGTTTGATAAAGACGATAGAGGATTTATTCGTTTTACTAAGGAAGCTGCTCATTCAGTTGCACGGATAGCTCACTGTAAAGACAGGACTGGAGAAGAAATAGAAAAAGCATTAATTGATTCTTATTCGGGGGAAATAAGGGAGTTTGCATTTGTAAAGGAGCTTTTGGTAAAAGATGGGAGGTGTTACGGTGTTTTGGCTGAAGTTTCTGGAGAATTAAAGGTTTATTATGCTCCGGCAGTTGTTATCGCTACTGGAGGTGCGGCTGGACTGTTTGAGAAAACGACAAATCCTCCAACTTCGACGGGAGACGGTATATCAATTGCCTTAAGATACGGAGCAAAGTTGAAAGACCTTGAGTTTGTTCAATTTCATCCAACTGCTTTCTGTGATGAAAAAGAATGTTTTTTGATATCTGAAGCTGTGAGGGGAGAAGGGGCTGTTATAGTTGACAGGCACGGTAGAAGGTTTATGGGAGATTACCACCATTTGTGGGAACTTGCCCCGAGGGACGTTGTAACGAGAGCTATTGAAACTCAGAGGAAGTTATCAGGGGGAGATATTTATTTGGATTTTAGACCTATAGAGAGAAGAGGAATAGATGTGTATGAGAGATTTCCTACGATTTGCAAAAACTTGAAGGAAAAAGGATTAGACCCGAAGAGGGATTTAATTCCTATAACTCCTGTAGCTCACTATTATATCGGTGGAATAGCTGTTGACAGTTTTGGCAGGACGTCTTTGAGGGGACTTTACGCTGTGGGAGAAGCTTCCTGCACGGGAGTTCACGGAGCTAACAGGCTTGCCAGTAATTCTTTGCTGGAATGTGTTGTTTTTGGAAATAGAACTGCCTATGGAGTATATGCAGATTGGGAGTATCTGAGTAGGAAGTTTACCGAAGTAAGAGTGAAGTTGGAGGAGTGGAAACCGCGAAACGAACACAGGTATGTTCTGGATGATGTTAAAGGAATTTTGTGGAGCAAGGTGGGTATTGTTAGAACAGCAGATTCTTTAACTAAGGCAATTGATAAGCTTTTGAGCATTGTCCTTTCCTCTTCTGATTGGGAAGTTAGGAACGGAGCAGTTTTGGGGCTTGCAATGGCTGTAAGTGCAATGAGAAGGGAAGAGAGTAGAGGGGGACATTTTAGGAGTGATTTTCCCTATGAAAGGGAGGAGTTTAAGAGGCATAGTGAATTTACTTTGGAGGATTTGGAGAGGTTGTTATTCTAATAAGAAACTTTTGAGGATGTAGTAGCAGGTGTGGATTTTTTCTACTTCTACGTATTCGTTCTTTTGGTGAGCTTGATGAGGTTGTCCAGGACCGAAATTGACAGCATCAACGCCGATTTCTGACAGTTGTGCTACGTCAGTCCACGCCTGTTTTGCTTCTGTCGGTAAGTTAAATTTTTCTAAAAAAGATTTTAAGATAGGATTGTCGAGACAAGGTTTTGCTGCTGGAGATACGTCCCAGATTTCTAAAAAGGATGTTTCTGTTTTTTCTGCTAATTTTCTTAGCTTTTTGATGGCTTCTTGAGGAGTTTTGTCGGGAGTGAACCTGTAGTTTACGTTGATTCGGAATTCTTCTGGAATGATGTTGCGTCCTCCTTTGTAGTCTACCATAGTTGCGTTCATTACTTCAAAGTATGAGAGATTTTCTACTTTATATTCTTCAGGTTTGGTTTCGTTTAGGATTTTTAGTAGTTTCCAGCCTTTATGAATTGCGTTATCACCTTCCCAAGGTCTTGCTGAGTGTGCCCGTTTGCCTTTGAATATGAACCATCCGTGAATAACGCCAAGGCAACCCACTTGGACTTTGTTATCTGTTGGTTCTAAGACGAAGGCGAAGTTATTTCTTTTT
>JAMOPR010000064.1 GCA_027064485.1 Desulfurobacteriaceae bacterium
TATGTAACTTCCAGCATCTCTGCCGTCTATGACTATCCTCTTTCCTCTTGCTACTTCTCTCAAAATTCTTACTACAATCTCTCTAACCCTTTTAAACTTAGCAACTTTCGAAGCCAACGTTCCTGCTTCAAGGGTTCTTATCCTCTTACTATAATCTTTGCCATCCACAAAAACTTTCCCCTCATCTGTCAATTCAATTCTCAAACCGCTCGCACATTCAACAACTGCATTCTCATCATCAAGCTCAACTTTCCTTTCACTACAAACCACGCCAATGGCTCTATACACTGCCCCAGAATCAAGGTGCAAATACCCGTAACGCTTAGAAATCTCTTTAGCAACACTACTCTTTCCTGCTCCTGCAGGACCATCTATAGTAATGATTTTAGGCATCAACCCTTACTACCTCCCAACAACTCTCTCCTCAGTTCTTCGTAAAGTCTATTGAGTTTGTCCGAAATATTTACCTGATAACTTACCCTCTCCTCTATCGATAACACCTCTTTAGGCAAAGAATGAATTTGTTCAATTGCATATTCTCTAACCTGAGCCAAAGTAGGTAAACTTTTAACAACCTTCCCATCCCTCATAAAACTCTTTAAAAGTGGCTTTCCACTAAACTGTTCATCATTCAGAGAAACAACGTCGTAACCTTCAAAACGGAAAACTTGCTTTCTACCCGGATACATTTTCTTTCCGCTACTCGTTTTCATAACAGGTTTTCCATTAAATTCAACAAGCTTATAAACAAAGTCTATGTAAGGAGCATCAGATGAAGTTCCTACCTTTGTCCCTACTCCAAATCCATCAACAGGTGCACCGGAAGAAAGAATCTCTTTAACTTTGTATTCATCCAGTCCACCACTAACAATAATCTTCACGTAAGACATCCCGGCTTCATCTAAAAGTTTCCTTGCTATCTTTGCAAGTTCCTTCACATTACCGCTGTCAAGCCTTATACCTTTCAGCTTAAAACCTTTTTCCAAAAGCTCCTTTCCAACTTCTATCGCTTTCTTAACACCTTCAACCGTATCGTAGGTATCAACCAAAAGCACAGTATTACCAGGAAAAACCTTAGCGTAAGCTCTAAAAGCTTCCTCTTCACTTTCAAAAGACATAATAAAAGAATGAGCAACAGTTCCAACAACAGGAATACCGTAAACTTTTCCCGCAAGAACGTTAGAAGTAGCGTCAAAACCAGCTAAGTAACAACTCCTTGCAACCTTTAATCCAGCATCAACACCGTGAGTTCTCCTCAAAGAAAAATCCGCCAGAACCTTCCCTTCAGCTACCGAATAAACCCGAGCTGCCTTAGAAGCTATCAAAGAGGAAATATGAATCTGATTCATCACGAACGTTTCAAGAAGCTGAGCCTCCGCTATCGGTGCTTCTATTCTCAAAACTGGCTCATACTGAAAAAACGGCGTTCCCTCATCCATAGCGTAAACATCCCCGGAAAAAGAAAACTCTTTCAAATAATCCAAAAACCAATCAGGAAACATTTTTAAAGAGAAAAGAAAATCAATATCCTCACTTGTAAAACGAAACTCCTCCAAGGTTCTCAAAACTTCCTCTAAACCCGCAAAAATTAAATAGTTGCGCTTTTCGGGAAGTTCTCTCACAAAAAGCTCAAATGCAGCTTTTTCTCTTTTACCGTTTTCAAGATAAGCACACATCATGGTCAACTGATAAAGGTCTGTAAAAAGCGGAGAAACCATAACTATCTACTCCTTTTAACCCCTACTTTCTCACAATACTCACTTACAGGACACTGAGAACACTTTGGAGAAGTAGGATGACATATATGCTGACCTAAAGAAACAAGCAAATCGTTAATTTCTATCCAATACTCCTTAGGAAGCTTTTTTCTCAATGTCATCTCAGTCTCTTCCGGCGTTTTCGTTTTAACGTAGCCAAATCTGTTCATTATCCTGTGAACGTGTGTATCAACACAAATACCGGGTTTCCCGTAACCCAAAGTAACAACTAAATTAGCAGTTTTCCTGCCAACACCGGGAAGTTTTAAAAGCTCATCTATATTCGATGGAACTTTGCCGCCATATTTTTCAACAATCAGCTTCGCGACTTCTTTAATCGTTTTAGCTTTTCTCCTGTAAAATCCTACAGGATATATCAACCTTTCTATCTCCTTTTCGGGCAACTCCATCAACTTTTCAGGTGTATCGGCAACTTTAAAAAGTCTCTCAGCGGCTTTAGCTGTCACTTCATCTTTTGTCCTCAAACTCAAGATAGTAGCTATCAATATCTTAAAAGGATTCCTCTCCGTTTGAGACATAAGAGTTACTATAGGAACATTCCATTTCTTTTTCTCTTCTCTCAATATCTCAACCACCTCACCAATCGTTTTACTGTCCATCCTCTTTGAACTCCTGTCTAACGAAAGAATTAAGCTTTATCAATTTTCCTATTAATTCTCTAAAATCCTCCAACCTTAACATATTAGCACCATCAGAAAGTGCCTTCTCTGGTTGAGGATGTATCTCAAAGAACAAACCGTCAACCCCAACGGCAACGGCAGCCCGTGCAAGGTAAGGAACAAACTCCCTATCACCGCCGCTTACCTTTCCCAAACCGCCGGGCTTTTGAACAGAATGGGTAGCATCAAAAATCACCTTTGCACCTGTTCTCTTCATGATAGGAATAGACCTAAAATCAACTACAAGGTTGTTATATCCAAAAGTAGTTCCTCTCTCCGTCAGCCAAATTTCAACAGCTTCACTCTTTTTAAGCTTATCTACGACATTACCCATATCCCAAGGTGCCATAAACTGCCCCTTCTTCACGTTTACCGTTTTTCCTGTCCTTGCTGCAGCTACCAAAAGGTCTGTCTGCCTGCACAGGAAAGCCGGTATTTGTATCACGTCAACAACTTCAGCTACAGGTTTCGCCTGCCACGATTCGTGAATATCCGTGGTTACCTCTAAACCAAACTCCTTTTTCACTTCCGACAGCATTGCAAGACCTTTATCTATACCAGGACCCCTGTAGGAATCAATAGAACTCCTGTTGGCTTTATCAAACGAAGCCTTAAAAATCCATCGATGCTCGGGAAAAGCATCTTTAAGAGATTTAACCTCTGAAGCAACCTCAAACAAAGTATCCTTATCTTCAATAACGCAGGGACCAGCTATAACTATCATCTCAAACCTCTAAATTAATTTTCTTCAGAAGCATAAGCTTCCACCGCTTTCTTTAGTCTT
>JAMOPR010000065.1 GCA_027064485.1 Desulfurobacteriaceae bacterium
ACACGGGCTAAGCCTGTAGATGCTATCCGGGTCGCATCTCCGGACGCGGGTTCGAATCCCGCCACCTCCACCAATTAAAATTACTCACAAATTACCCTATTCCTACCAGTCCTTTTCGCTTCATAAAGGTTTTGGTCAGCCCTATCTATAAATTCCTCAATACTCATACCATCTTCATACTCTGTAACGCCCGCACTGATTGTAACTTTCAACTTCAAATCTCCGCAGAACCTATGCTCCTCAACAGCCTTCCTTATTCTTTCAACCTTTCTACATGCATCAGAAAGAGCAGCAAAAGGCATAACTATCACAAATTCTTCTCCACCATACCTTGCAACACAGTCAGACAATCTAACATTCTTTTTAAGAATTATGGCAAGCTCCTTTAAAACTTGGTCTCCCACGAGATGTCCATACGTATCGTTAATCATCTTAAAATGGTCTATATCAACAATAACCAAAGATAAGGGGAATTTCATACTTTCCCTTTCTTTAAGCTTCTCCTCAAGGTAGGCAAAGAAATACCTTCTGTTGTAAAGCCCCGTAAGGGGGTCTTTCATTGCCTCTTCTAAAAGTTTTTCTCTTTCCTTCTCTAAAAGCTCATACGCTAAATCTTTTTCAAAAGAAACTGCCAGCGGAGAAGCTATCTTCCTAAACAGAACATCTAAAAACTTCCTATCAAGCTCGGTCAAAGTATCGGTTTCAACGTAAATCCAACCTATCTGATGACGCCCTCTAACAACCAAAGGATACTTATATGTTGCTCCTTCCATAGGTTTAGGCTCAAATTTGGAAAATACGCTTTTCTTCACGTTGGCGTTTTCTACCTCTACCTTCACCCAATTCTCATCCGAAGTTTTCAACCTTCCTACAACTTCCAAACGCCTAATAGAAGGTATCTCCTGCTTTATCTGGAGGTAAAGGCTCTTAACGATAGTATCAAAAGATGAACTCAATATGGCATCTTCAAAAAACTGCCTCAGCACTTCGTCTGTTTTGTTGAGAATCATTATGTCCGTTTCTCTTTCATCAAGCAGGTAAAGCCCGCACTCAAGATTCCTGAGCTCTTTAACAATTTTAGGAATCATATCCTTTTTAATTATTGAACCGTGCTGAGGTGCAATAAGCTCAGGATTTTTACTCATTATTTGGTCAAGAGCATGATTAAGAATGACTGTTGAAGGCATGTAATGTTTGTGGAACAGTTTTACTCCGTCGTAGTATTCGTCTCTATCTTCTGCGTAAAACATAAATTCATCAGAAACAGCCCCAAAAATGTCGCTGGAAAACAGCGTTTTAGTTTTTTTATCAAAAGTGCAGAAAGCTCCGGGAAAGTGAGCATAAGGAGTAAAAATAAACTCAAGTTCCCTATCTCCAGTTTTTAATTTCCAACCTTCTTTATCTATCAGGTAGAAAGGCGTCTCCCATTGATAGTGCTTTAAAAGCATGTAGGCACGCCAGTGAGTTACAACACGTCTGTCATCTCTCTTTGGCATTATAGATTCAAGAGTTTTATAGCAACCTACAATATCCGGGTCCTGATGGTGCATTATTATGTATTTAATATCCCTCAGTTTGGTCACCGAATAAATCTTCTCTAAAACAACAGGAAAAGTAATCATACTTCCGGGGTCAATCAAAACGCTCTCATCACCGTTACGAATAAGGTAAACGTGACACTGGAAAGGGTCGTTAGGAACTACGTAACCAACCCAGAATACATCTTCGGCAATTTCTATCGGCTTAGTTAAATCAAGTTTTGCCATTTCTCTCTCCCAAAAAAACTTTCTATTGCAAAAACTTTTCAAAATTAAATTCTATACTACCGTCAGGAAGGATAAAAACAGGCGTTCCAGAAATACCATACTTCTTCAGAATATCTTGAACAGTCCAAACTCTAAGTTTTCCTTTATCGCACAAATTCCAGTTTTCGGGGATATTAAAAAAATCCCCCCCTCTCTTCCCCCTACAAAAAGCATCTACAGCCGCCAATTCCTCCTTCCTATCAAAACCTACAGGTATAAATCCCACCCTGTATTTCTCAATCAACTTCTTTATATCACCCCTATGAGTCCTACAAGCCTGACACAGGGGATTTGTAGCAATCAAAAGAAGCTTTTTCCCTTTACCAACGTAAAAAAGAACGTTCGATTTAAGAATCTCATAGTCTCTCTTTGAAACTTTAGGAACAGGAACTTGAAGCAGTATCCCTTCTATCACCTCTCTGCCCGAAGCAGAAAGGAAAAAGGTTTCACCCTCGTTAGTATTTATCTGGCAAGCGTTGAAAGATTTCAGCGGTTTTAACGACTTAACGGTGAAGGTTCCCTTCGAAATTCTTGTTATAATCCATTGAGCTTTAGATAAAGGCGGACACAAATCGGAAGCCGAAGCCAAAGCAGCATATATAGGAAAAGCTACAATACTCACAATTACGGCAAAAAGCCTAAATTTTCCAACCATAGCTTAAAAATTATATTTCAAGGCAGGGAAAATGACAAACCAAGAAATTAAAAAAGAATTCGAAACACTAAAGGAAGAAATGGAACTTTTGGAAAAACACCTTTCAAACATAGAAAACTCGTTGAAGCAAGGAAAAAGTTCTTTCAGTTTCAACGACTTCATTCAAGAACTTACGGGAGCCTTCATTTTAGCGCTACCATTTGCCACAAACGCAGATGTGTGGGAAATCTCAAAAAGCATGTCGTGGTATCACGCAACGTTCCTTTTAACAGCAATGGTATTCGGCATATACCTGTTCATCAAATACTCCAACTTCGGGAACTGGAAAATCCAGAACATTGCCGGCTTTTTACCGCTCAGACTTATAACAAGTTTAATAATCTCCATGGTTATATCCGCACTCATACTAATAGCCTTAGGCATCTACCCAGCAATAGTGAACAACCTCGCTTGGTTTGCCAAAACGGTTATTTTGGTAAGCCTATTTTCAGTTATAGGCAGTTTAGGGCTTGATGCAGCAAAATAGAAAAGGAGGGAAAGATGAATTTCGAAGGTAAGGTGGTTTTGGTAACGGGCGGAACGAGAGGCATCGGCAGAGCAATAGCCGAAGCGTTTAAAAGCGCAGGTGCTACCGTTTACATCACTGGAACTTCTGAAGAAAGAACGAAGCAGGTTGCCGAAGAGCTGAATGTTAAAGGATTAAAAATGGACGTAACAAACAGAGAAGAAGTAAAAAAAG
>JAMOPR010000066.1 GCA_027064485.1 Desulfurobacteriaceae bacterium
TTTGGCGTTAGGACATCCCGTTTCCATGAATTGGATTTCGTTTAAGATTACGTAGCTTACAGTTTCTTTTTCTGTTTGAAAAGCAAGAGGTTTAACCTTTCTTGGGAAGCCGGCTTCTTCGGGTAAAACGGGAGACTGCCTTCCTAAGTAGCCTATCTCCCACCTTATAGTATTGGAGAGCAGTAGCGCTGCTTCATCGTCAAGGTTATGCCCGGTAGCTATAACGTTGATTCCTCTTTCCTTTGCCACTAAATTCATTACGTAACGCTTAAACGTTCCACAAACAGAACAAACGTCTTTTCTCCTTGCTCTTTTTGCTATGTCTTCTATTGAAAATCCGAAGCGTTCTTTTAGATTAAACACTACCAATTCGGCACCGTTTTTTTCTGCAAATTCCCTGCAGATTTCCTCTGAGGTTTTAGAGTAGTTCCATTTTTCAATTCCGAGGTTTATGTGGAGTCCTAACGTTTTGTAGCCTAAGTTGATTAAAACTTTCCATAGAGAAAGGCTGTCCTTTCCCCCGGAAACAGCCACAAGAACAGTTTCTTTTCTTGTAAACATTCGGAATTTCTTTATAGTTTTTTCAACCTGCTTTTCAAACCACTCTAAAAAGTGCTTTTCGCAGAGGGCAAGTCGGTGGTGTCTTAAGAATATAACTGCCTTATTCCTTTTACCTTTATCTTTACAGATTCTACAGAGCATCCATTTCCTCGGCAGCCTTTAGAATTTCTTCTACCGTTACAGTGGCAGTTCCAAGCTTTCCGACTACAACTCCGGCAGCGATGTTGGCTATTTCACCTGCTTCTTCAGGGGTAGCACCACTGGCAAGAGAAAGAGCAAAAACGCTTACAACGGTATCACCGGCGCCTGTCACATCAAATACCTGTTTGGCTTTCGTTGGAATATGATGAGCGCTGTTTTTCTTTACAACGGAGAGTCCCTTTTCACTTCTCGTTATAACTGCGTAGTCGAGGTTGAACCTCTCTATAAGTTTTCTGCCGGCTTCTTCTGCTTTTTCGTTAGTTTCCGGTTTGATACCGACAGCCCCGAAAGTTTCTTTAATGTTTGGAGTCATAGTGGTAAGGTTCTTGTAAAGATGGTAGTTTTTCTCTTTAGGGTCGAGAAGAACAGGAACGTTTTCTTTTATTTTTCCAGTTAGTTCAAAGAGCTTTGAGGTTATCACTCCTTTACCGTAGTCTGAAATAATGACAACGTCAATGTTATTTACTTCGTTAAAAACGGAAAGGATTTTGCTTTCAATCTCTTTTGATACGTAATTTCTGTTTTCCCAATCAACCCTTAGAAGCTGCTGAGAGGAAGCTATTATTCTTGTCTTTTTGGTGGTGGGTCTATTTCTGTCAACTATTAGGTTATCGATATTAACGTTATGTTTGGAAAGTAGGTCTTTTAACAACTCTCCTTCTCTGTCGTTACCGATAACTCCAACGGCAACCGGAACAGCACCTAAAGATGCAAGATTGACAACTACGTTGGCAGCGCCGCCAGCCCTATACGTTGATTCTTTGGCTTCAACTACCGGCACGGGAGCTTCTGGGGATATCCTTTCTACCTTTCCAGTTATGTATTCGTCGAGCATAAAGTCGCCTATAACTAAAACTTTTTTTCCGTTAAATTTTTGAAGAATTTCTCTTCTAAACATCAAAAATCCCCTCTTCTTTAAAACTGAAATAGGAGTTTTTTCCCACTATTATATGGTCAAGAACTTCAATATCCAAAAGTTTTGCCGCTTCTTTTAGCTTTTGAGTTATTTTAAAATCTTCGTTGCTCGGAGTAGTATCTCCGGAAGGGTGGTTGTGGAACAATATTATCGATGTTGCTAAGTCTCTAACAGCCGGGCAGAAAACCTCTTTGGGAGTCACTACAGCAGCATTTACTGAACCTTTGGATATTTCGTGGATTCCTATGAGAACGTTTTTTGCGTTTAGAGTAATAATTCCAAATACTTCCACTTCTAAATATCGATACTTGTGCAGAAGTTCAAATGCATCTGAAGGTTTTAAAACAGAAGATACTTTAACTTTGCTTCTCGTTCTATTTCCAATTTCCACTGCTGCTTTGATTGTAACGGCTTTTGCTTTTCCCAATCCTTTGAAGTTGACGAGTTCCTGAACGTGAACTTTGGAAAGTCCGTCAAAACCGTTGAAGGTTTTAAGTATTTCCCGAGATAAGTCGATTACGTTTTTTCCTTTTACTCCCGTTCTCAGTATTATGGCTAAAAGCTCGGAGTCCGACAGGTTTTCCGCTCCTACCTTTAGAAGCTTTTCTCTTGGTCTGTCGGACTCCGGAAGCTCTTTAACGGTATAGTAAGACATTACTTCTCAAGCTCCCTTAATACCCTTGCACATCTTTCGCAAACGTCGGGATACTCACTATCTTTACCGACCGTTTCGCTATACATCCAGCATCTTTCACACTTGTTACCCTTAGCCCTTTCAACATAAACTTTTACTCCGGTGTCTTCATCTAAGACTGCGTTTTCAGGAGCCTCAACTAAGGGCTTTACTTCAGCTTGAGAGGTAATGAATATGTATGGAAGCTGTGAAGCGTATCTTTCAAGCAGGTCGTAATTGCTGCCTTCAGCGTAAACGGTTACTTTAGCTTCCAAAGAATGTCTTATTAAGTCTTCATTTCTTGCTTTTTCAAGACCTTTGTTTACAGCTTTCTTGATTTCTATGAGTCTGTTCCAGGTTTTTAAAACTTCTTCATCTTTATCTTCGCAGTGAGAAGGGAATTCTTCGAGAAAAACGGATTCCTTTTCTTTACCGGGTATGTGCGAATAAACCTCTTCGGCGGTAAAGGATAGTATGGGGGCTATCAGAATGGTTAGACCTTCGAGTATTCTGTGTATAGCCGTTTGAGCACTTCTCCTTTTTTTAGAATCTGGATGTTCGCAGTAGAGGGTATCTTTCAGTATGTCAAGGTAAATAGCACTCAGTTCGTTTGAGCAGTATTCGTAAACCATTCTGTAAATCTTGTTGAATTTGTAATTATTGTAAGCTTCTATTATTTCGTTGCTTAGTTCAAAGAACCTGTTGATTGCCCATTTATCTATTTCTTCTAACTCCTTGTAAGTTAAGGCTTTATCAGGTGTAAAGTCGTAAAGGTTACCCAACATAAATCTGAAAGTATTCCTAATTTTCTTGTAACTTTCTGCTACTTTCCTCAGTATG
>JAMOPR010000067.1 GCA_027064485.1 Desulfurobacteriaceae bacterium
AACTTTTTTTTCTGCTCTTCAACTTCTATCTTTTTGTATTCAACTATTCTTTGCAAAATATTCATGATTTTTTCCTCTTCTGCTTGTTCTTCTCCCTTACAGATTTTGCTTTCCCTTCAAGGTTAACCTGCCTTGCCCTTGCTATTGCTAAAGTATTCTCAGGAACGTCTTTAGTTATTACTGAACCTGCACCGGTAATGGCATTATCCTCCACTTTCACAGGTGCTACAAATAGCGTATTACTTCCAACGAATACGTTTTTAC
The DNA here is from genome assembly GCA_027064485.1 of Desulfurobacteriaceae bacterium. GTDB lineage: Bacteria > Aquificota > Aquificia > Desulfurobacteriales > Desulfurobacteriaceae > Desulfurobacterium_B. The sequence goes on from JAMOPR010000067.1 coordinate 265, forward strand.
CAATTTCTGTTCGCCATTTGTTAAAACCATCGTAGTTGCAGGTAATTGTCCCTGCTCCAACGTTCGTGTTTTCTCCTATATGGCAATCCCCTAAGTAAGAAAGGTGGTTTGCCTTTACGTTTCTTTCAAGGTGAGCGTTTTTCGTTTCAACAAACGTTCCAACCTTTGCACCTTCCTCAAGAACAGTCCCGGGACGAAGTTTTGCAAAAGGTCCTACAGAAGAGCTTTCTTTGAGAACGCTTCCCTTTATCCAACAGTAAGATTCAATTTTAACGTTGCTTTCTACTGTTGTATCTTCTATTTCTGTAAAAGGTCCTATATGGCAGTTTTCACCTATTTTCGTTTTCCCTTTTATGTAAATGGGGGCAAAGATTTCTGTATCCTTTCCTATCTCAACTTCTGGTTCTATGTAGGCAGAATGAGGGTTATGAATAGTTACTCCTTTGAGCTGAAGGTCTTTCACGATTCTTGCTTTCATTATCTCTTCAGCTTTTGAAAGCTCGTAACGGTTGTTTACTCCCATGACTGATTCAAAATCTTCTGTGAATACCGGAACTACCGCGTAACCTTTACTTTTAAATACCTTAAGGACATCGGGCAGGTAGTATTCTTTCTGAGCATTGTTGTTGTCTATTTCTTTTAGAGCCGAAAAGAGTTTTTGTGAATCAAAGGCGTAGATGCCGGTGTTTATTTCTTTAATTTCTTTCTCTTCCGGCGTTGCATCCTTCTCTTCAACGATTTTGAGAATTTCTCCGCCGTCTCTTACTACTCTGCCGTAACCTGTTGGATTTTCCGTCCTTGAAGTGAGAACTGCCATGTCACCTTCTGTTTCAGCTAATGCTTTTATGTCTTCAGCGTTTATGAGGGGGGTATCGCCGTTTACGACTACAACTTTTCCTTTGTAGTTTCTGAAGATTTCTTCTGCACACATTACAGCGTGACCGGTGCCGAGCTGTTCTTCCTGATAGACTGTTTTAACTTCGGGGAAGTCTTTTTTTAAGAAACCTTCTACCAACTCTTTTTTGTGCCCTACTACTGTAACGACTTCCTCTGCACCGCTTTTTTGAACTGCTTTTATGACAAACCAGAGCATCGGTTTTCCCAATATTTTGTGAAGAACCTTTGGCAGTTCTGACTTAAAACGTGTTCCTTTTCCTGCTGCCAGTATGATTACTTTAAATCCCATCGCCACCTCTACTTCACTTTCTTGAATACAGCTTGAGTAAATGATAGGTAATCTTTTATTATTCCTGCGTGGTCAAAAACAATTTCTTCAAAGGGTATTTCATTGTAGGGGAATATTTTAGCCGTTTTTGCATCGTCTGAACCTTTCGGTTTTCCTCTTGCCACGCATTCAAAGACCACCGATACGGTGTGTCTGCGCGGGTCTCTTTTTGGGTCTGAATAAACTCTAAACTGGCGAATGATTACAACATCAAGCCCTGTTTCCTCTTTCATTTCCCTGATTACGGCGTGCTCTACCGTTTCTCCTACGTCAACGAAACCTCCGGGAAGAGCAAGACCCACAGGAGGATACTTTCTTTCTATGAGAACAATACCTTCCCAATTTCCATTCTCATCCTGAACGTTAATTATTCCGTCAACGGTTAAGAGGGGCGTTTCGGGGTTAAACATCTCACTCTCCTCCGAAAATTCCTTGAAGCATTTTTTTCATAAGGTTTTCCCTGTGGAGTTTCTCAGCCTCTTTTTTAAGGTCAAAGTTTTTACCTTTTGCATCTACCAGAACAGCGCTAACATCTCCTATTGCCACTTGTGCTTCTACTTTTATGGGAATATGGCGCTTATCAGCTGTGAACCAAAAAACTACCTTACCGGTTCTTCTAAAAGCTCCCTCGGGAGAAAGGTTATTGGAAGGAACAACCTTGAAAGCCTCTAATTTGCCCATAAGGGTGTCAATTTCTTGCTTGGCAACGACTTTAAAGCTTACGTTCTGAAACTTCCCACCGGCAAACAGCGGGAATACGGTTTCTTCGCCAACTTTGAATATGCCGTATTTACGGAAGAAAAACGTGGCAGACACCAAATCCTGAAAAGGTTTAACGGAAATTTTTATGAGCTTTTTTTGGATTTTGCCGGTGGTGGGGTGGATTTTTTCGTAGGTGACTGTGTCGTTATCAAAGTTGTAAATATAAACTTTTTTCCTTGTGTAATGCCCTTCCTTTTGAAGGATAACTGTTTTTACGGGGCACAGCGTTTTGGGATTCCAGACTGAATACCCTGAATCTTCTATTTTTTTAAACCACGCTGCAACACCGGCAGTAGAAGCTTTGCCGTAAAACTTGTATAGACCGTTGGGGAGTTTTTCAACCCTTGATTCTGAATTTGCTACATGAAAAATCGTCCAGTATAAGCGGTATTTGAGAACTTCTCCATCAAAGTCGTAATCTGATGGATTTTTGGAAATTCTCATTTCAGGTTTGCATGCGGCAAAAACGCTAAAGGATAAACATAGCGTCGCCGTAACTGTAAAACCTATAACTTTTTTTAACAGCCTCTTTGTAAGCATTCAGTATCCTCTCTCTTCCCGCAAAGGCGCTTACCAACATTATCAACGTTGAACGCGGCAGGTGGAAGTTTGTTATAAGTGCGTCTATTACTTTAAATTTGTAGCCTGGATATATAAAAAGGTTTGTACTTCCTTCCCCTGCCTTTAGTGTGCCAGCTTCGTCTGCTGCGCTTTCTAAAGTTCTTACTACAGTTGTTCCTACTGCTATTACTCTCCTGCCTTCTTCCTTTGCTCTGTTAATCTCCTCTGCCGTATCTTTGGGAACGTTGTAGGTTTCGTAATCCATCTTATGTTCTTCTACATTTTCCACCTTAACAGGTTTAAACGTTCCGGGACCAACGTGAAGTGTCACGTTTTTTATTATAACGCCCATACTTGCAATTTTTTTGAGTA
>JAMOPR010000068.1 GCA_027064485.1 Desulfurobacteriaceae bacterium
GTCTTTGTTTAAGGGTTTTTCCCTTTTAAAAGCCGTTTTGAGCGCGTTTTCCAAAACAAAGTGGACTCCGCTTCCAACCAGCAAAAAGTCAGCCTTCTCTAAAGGTTCTACCTTTTCAACGTATCTCCAGTAAAACTCGTATTGGCATTTTTTTGCCTTTTGAACCTTTGAAAAAGACCACGGGCGCAGATGCTTCAGCTCAATCCTCATTTGGATTGAAGCTCCCACAGAGTTTCCAACGTCCTTGAGGCTGCTTCTTCTATTGGAACTTCCGCTTTTTCTCCGGTTTTTCTCACTTTTATCTCTACTTTTCCTTCCGAAACCTTTTTGCCGACGATAACCTGAACGGGAATACCTATAAGGTCTGCATCTTTAAACTTAAATCCGGGTCTTGCATTTCTGTCGTCTATTAAAACGTCTAATCCTTTATTTTTCAGCTCTTCGTAAATTTTTTCGGCAGTTTCTCTTATCTCGTCGTTTTTCACATTAACGGGAATAACGATTACTTCAAATGGTGCAATTTCCGGTGTCCATACGATTCCGTTCTCATCGTAGTTTTGCTCCACGGCTGCAGCCATTACCCTTGTTACGCCGATGCCGTAACATCCCATAACTATCGGTTTTTCTTCTCCGTTTTCATCAACAAACGTGGCATTCATTGCTTTACTGTATTTTGTCCCCAACTTGAAAATGTGTCCTACTTCTATACCTCTCTTTTCCGTCAGCGGATTACCGCATTTGGGACAGGGTTCTCCGCCTTTTACCTCTGCTACGTCAATAAACTTTTCTACCTTAAAGTCTCTTCCCCAGTTTACGTTTCTCAGGTGGTAGTCCTTTTCTCCTGCTCCCGCTACGAAATTCACCAGCGGAATTACCGAATAGTCGGCATAAACCGGTATGGGAAGGTTTATCGGCGACAGAAAACCTTTAGGCTGACCTGTAAACTTTTCGATTTCTTCTTCCGTTGCGAGTCTTATCTCTTTTGCTTTGAAAGCGTTTTTTAACTTCGTTTCTTCTACGTCTTTATCGCCCCTTACTGCTACTGCAACGGGTTTGCCGTCAACTATGTAAACTAATAATTTGAGTATGTTGTTTTTTGGAACGTTAAGGAAATTGGATACTTCTTCAATCCGTTTTACGTTTGGGGTGGATACTTTTTCAATTTCTTTAAAGAGGCTTTCTCTGCTTTCGGGAACTTCCGGTTTTACTGCTTCTGCTTTTTCCGTGCTTGCAGCGTAGCCGCACTTTTCGCAAAACACTAACTTTCCTTCCCCTGTATCTGCTATAACCATAAACTCGTGAGAGAAACTGCCGCCGATTTCCCCCGTATCTGCCTCTACTGCTTTGAACTTTAGTCCCATTCTGCTGAAAATTCTTGAGTAGGTTTCATACATGTTCCAGTATTCCCTTTCTGCATCTTCATCTGAAGTATGAAAGGAGTAAGCGTCTTTCATAATGAATTCTCTTGCTCTCATAAGACCAAAGCGGGGGCGGATTTCGTCCCTGAACTTTCTGCCTATTTGGTAAAGATTTAGGGGAAGGTCTTTGTATGATTTAACCTCTTTTCTAACTAAGTCTGTTATCATCTCTTCGGCAGTTGGTCCTAAGGCGTAGCTTCTGCCGTGCCTGTCTTCAAACTTAATCATTTCTTTGCCGTAAGCGTTCCATCTGCCGCTTTCTATCCACAGTTCTGCCGGGTGCATTATTGGGAGGATTACCTCCTGGGCACCGGCTCTGTTCATCTCTTCTCGGATGATTTTTTCTATTTTGAGTAAAACCCTTACCCCTAAGGGAAGGATATCGTAAAGTCCCGAAGCTTTTTTTCTTATAAAGCCTGCTCTTACAAGGAGTTTATGACTCGGTATTTCTGCATCTGCCGGTGATTCTTTAAGTGTTGGTGCGAACAGTTTGGAAAATCTCATCGTAAGCCTCCAGATTGCTGTAGATGGTGAAATTTTATACTACAACCTAATAGGGTTGATTTCAAAGTTCTACCTCAATTTGCCTCAAAGTCAAGATTAATATAGAATATCCCTGTTTTAAAGGAGGTCAGAATAATGAAAAAGATAGTGCTTCTAATCGCCGTGGCAATTTTTGTTTTTTCCTGTTTCAAGTCAGACGAACGTAAACCGTTAGTGGTTAGTTCTATCCCTGTATGGAAAAGTGTTGCAAAATATATTGGTGGGGGGGATTTTCGCTACTTCTCTGTTATTAAAGGTGGTGAGTCACCTCACGGTTATGAGCCAAAACCGACAGATGTGAAAAAACTACAGGAAGCCAGCTTGGTAGTTGTCCACGGGCTTGGACTTGATGATTGGGCTGTTAGAAACATTAGCAAAAGTAAGGTATTAAACCTTGGAGAGCTTTTTGAAAAGAAATATCCGTTTATTAAGAAACCCGGGTATCACATCTGGATGAACCCTGTCCTTATGGAGGATGTTTACTTTGAAGTGGCAAATAGGTTAGTTAAGTTTTATCCTAACAGGCAGACTTACTATAACAAGCGTGCGGAAGATTATGCAGCAATGATAGACCAACTGCTGGATAGAATCTCCAAGTGTTTGGGAGATGCAAAATGTTCAACGGTAGTTATTTATCATCCGGTATGGGAACCGTTACTTAAAACTTTCGGGATGGACGTTATAGAGGTTGCCAGAACGCCTGAGGAGCAGATAACGGCTGCAAGGCTTAAGGAAGTTATAAAGGAAGCAAGGGAAAAGCACGCAAAGTTAGTAATAGGGGAAACTTTTGCAGACAGGAAAGTGCCCGAACTTATAGCAAAAGAGGTTGGGGCGAAGGTGCTTATAATGAACCCGCTGCCGGATGAAGACTACGTAATTGCCCTTTCCCACTGGGGAGAGGAGATATGCAACGCTTTAAAGGAGCAGTAAAATGATTTTGATGATAGACAATTACGATTCCTTTACCTACAACGTAGTTCAGTATTTTGGAAAGTTGGGAGCAGATATTGAAGTCTATAGGAACGATAAGATAACGATAGATGAAATAGAAAAGAAGAAACCGAAGGCTCTGGTGATATCTCCTGGACCTTGCACTCCTAAAGAGGCAGGCGTGTCTGTTGAAGCTATAAGGCGGTTTGCAGGCAAAATTCCGATTTTCGGTATCTGCCTTGGACACCAATCAAT
>JAMOPR010000069.1 GCA_027064485.1 Desulfurobacteriaceae bacterium
AGGATGGAAGAGAATTTAGAAGAATTAAGGCACGCTGTTGGCAGACAGAGGGAATTAAGGAACATTATTATTGGATTAAGGCAACCCGAACTTCCTGAAACTGAAAGTTTTGAATTTGAACCTGCCGACAAACGTTTAAACGAGACGCAGCTAAAAGCTGTTAAAAAATCCCTTTCTTCCCCCCACTTCTTCCTCATCCACGGACCTCCGGGAACTGGGAAAACGTCAACGATTACAGAACTTATCGTCCAACTGGTAAAACGGGGCAATAAAGTTTTAGCCACTGCGGATTCAAACATAGCGGCAGACAATATTCTTTTAAACCTGAGCAAATATCCTGAGCTGAAACTCGTCAGGATAGGGCATCCGGCAAGAGTTTTGGAAGAGCTTGAAAAGTTTTCCATCTACGCGCTGTTTGAAGAGCATGAAAAGGCAGAAAAAGTTAGAGAAGGCTGGCAGAGAGTTAAGGAACTTATAGAAAAGAGGGACCAATTTACAAAGCCTGTTCCTTCCTTAAGGAGAGGAATGAGCGACGATGAGATAGTTTACTTTGGAAGGAAGGGTAAAAGCTTTAGGGGAGTTCCTAAGAAAACGCTTCGCTCAATGGCTAATTGGATACTTGCCAATTACGAAATAGACGTTCGTATAAAAGCTTTGAAGGAGATGGAAGCAATAATCTTTAGAGAAATCATTACCGATGCCGATGTTGTCATATCTACCAATTCAATGGTTAAGTCGGAACTTTTAGAGGGTTTCCACTTTGACGTTGCTGTTATAGATGAGGGAAGCCAACAGGTAGAACCTTCAACACTTATTCCTATAATGAGGGCTGATAGGTTTTACATAGCGGGTGACCACAAACAGCTTCCACCTACAGTTGCCAGTGAAGAAGCAAAAGAGTTAGAAAGAACGCTTTTTGAGCGTTTGATAGAAGCACATCCTGAGCTTTCAAGCATGCTGCAGATTCAGTATAGAATGAACGAAAAGATAATGGAGTTTCCCAATAAAGAGTTTTACGATGGAAGGTTGATAGCTGCTGAAGAAGTAAAAGATAGAACACTTAAAGATTTAGGCGTTTCCAGCCCAGCCAAGTTCGAAAAGGTTTTATCACCTGAAATTCCTTTAGCCTTTTTAGATACTTCTACCATTAACGCTTACGAGTTTAAAGCTGAAGGTTCTACCTCTTATGAGAATTACGAAGAGGCTAAAATTTGCGTTAGTTTGGTTATGGAACTTTTAAAGATGGGACTTGAGAAGAAAGATATAGGAGTAATAACGCCTTACGCTGCACAGGTAAAACTTTTAAAACAGCTTTTTGTTGAGAAAGAAACTAAAGTGGAAGTAAACTCTGTTGACGGCTTTCAAGGAAGAGAAAAAGAAGTTATTGTTATCTCTTTTGTTCGTTCGAACGACAGCGGTGAGATAGGATTTTTGAAAGATTTAAGAAGATTAAACGTTGCCATAACGAGGGCAAAAAGAAAGCTTATCTGCGTCGGTAACGCTAAAACCCTTTCTTCCCATCCGACTTATAAAAGGTTTATTGAATACGTTAAGGAGGAGGGTGTTTACGAAAAATGTCGGGGGTAGCAGCTATACAACTGCTGCTACGCGCTCTTTTGGTTGAGCCAAATCGTCAAGCCAACCTGCGTTTGGTGTTAAAATTCTCTTGAACAGCTTCCCTACTTTTCTGAAGTCTTTTGCCTGATGGTATTTTAGATAGATTTCGTTTCCTATTATACCTACAATTTCAATCTTTCCTGTTTTGTGAGACATTATGTATTTAAAGCGTTTTGCGTGTCCATCAAGCTTTTGCTTTGCCTTTTCAACTATTTCATAACCTTTCTTTAAAGGCACCTGGAAGTGTGTTTTTACTCTTTTTACAGGTCTGCACTGGAAGACGTAGTAAGGTATTACGCCGGCTGAAGTTATCTCTTTCATTAAGGTTGATAGAGTTTCAGGGTTGTCGTTAACGCCTTTTAAAAGGACTGTCTGGTTGCTTACGGGAACACCTGACCTTATAAGAGCATCAACGGCTTTTCTTGCTTGCTGCGTTACTTCCTTGGGGTGGTTAAAGTGGGTTACCAAGTAAACTCTGCGTTCTGGTTTTGAGTATTTTGAAAATACCTCTAACAGCTTGCTATCTTCGTAGATTCTCATTGGGTAGAAAACGGGAACTCTACTACCGAAGCGGATGAATTTAAGGTGGGGGATTTTTGAAAGTTCAGAAAGGAAATATTCAATTACTTCTGTGGGAAGGACTAAGGGGTCGCCACCTGAAATGAGAACGTTTGTGATTTCCGGGTGTTCCTTTATGTATGAAACTGCTTCATCAAAAAGTCTAATAGTTTCATCTGTGGGAATTCCCACCATCCTTTTGCGAAAGCAATGTCTGCAGTAGCCGGCACATCTGTTTGTTGCGAGCAGTAGAGCAGTTTCTCTGTATTTGTGTTGGAGTCCGGTTAGAATAGTGTTTTCCTTTTCTCCGCTTGTGTCGTATGAACCGCTGACGTCTAATTCGTCAACGGAAGGGAATACTATTTGCTTTATAGGGTCGTTTGGGTCTTTCCAGTTAATTAAAGAAGCGTAATAATCGGGGATAAACATAGGATGGCGCTGCAAGACTTTGTTTAGCTTTTTCTTTTCTTGTGGCGGTATTTTAAAGTTAAAGGTTTCTTCTATTTCTTCTAAAGTGGAGAATCCGGGGATTTTCATAGCATACTCCTCTCTAATTGGTTTTTCCGAAATTTTGATGATTAAGCGATTTTAATTAAATCGCAGGAGTTATATAACAAAATAGTCCCTGTGCTTCAGGTCGTCAAACTTTCTAAAATTTTGTTTTAGATTACTTGACATAATCTTTGCGAAAATATAAATTACTAATTAAGATAAAATAATTCTGGAGGTATAAAAAGAATGAATTTAATGGAGTTGAGGGAGATTCAGGCTTTAAACACGCTGGTTTTTGAAACTTTAGGTCAGCCGGAAAAGGAGAGAGAGTTTAAGTTTAAGTCGCTTAAACGTTGGGGGCTTGACCTTATTTTGGGTAAGAAGGGAGGTGAAGAGACTTTCTTTGTTGCAGAATACGGTAAGAGGAAAGCAGGTGATGTTTATGAAGAAGAAGGGATTGAATATGAAGTA
>JAMOPR010000070.1 GCA_027064485.1 Desulfurobacteriaceae bacterium
TATTCTGATTATTTCTCCTTTATCGTAGAGGTTTGTGAAAGGTGTTTCGTTGTTTTCAACTTTTAGGTGAACGAACTCACATATAAAGGTAAGCGTTTTATTGGGAAGCATTGCACCGGGTAGTAATCCTGCTTCTAAAAGTATTTGAAATCCGTTGCATATTCCCATAACAAGTCCGCCTTTTTCTGCAAACTCGCATATGCTTTCTGTAACCGGTGAAATCTTTGCCATCGCGCCGGCTCTTAAGTAGTCACCGTAGGAAAATCCCCCCGGCACCACCACACAATCAATTCCAGAAAGGTCGGTTTCCCTGTGCCACAGGTATTTAACTTCATGTCCCAAAACTTTTTCTATAACCCAGCCAACGTCTCTATCGCAGTTACTACCAGGATAAACGGGAATGCCGAACTTCATTATTTCACCTCTTCAATTTCGTATGAATACTCTTCAATTACAGGATTAACCAAAAACTTTTTAGCCATCTCTTCAATTTCTCTTTTTACTTCTTCTTCCGATTCTGCGTTGATATTCATGGTTATAAACTTTCCAACCCTTACGTTGCTCACCTTTTCAAATCCGAGGCTATGAGCAGCCTTCTCGACGGCAACGCCCTGTGGGTCTAATATTCCTTCCCTGTAAGTTACGTAAACTTTTACTTTGTAAAGAGCCATTTCCACCTCTTTCCCGTTTGTTGGGAAAATTCTAACATTTGTCAGGTATTATTTTTATTACGGCGGTAAAGAAGAATGAGAGACCTTCGCCTTGTATTTTTTGAAAGTAAACTGAACAGATACAGCGTAAACGCCCTTTTGGGAGCTATTGAAACTTACGAAGAGCTTGAATGCCTTCCTATATACTTTATTCAAAGTGCTGAAGAAGCTGTTTCTCTTATAAACTCTTTCCCGAAAACTGCGCTGACCGTTTTGAACTTTTCCTTCTTTACGCCGCAGCTGTGGGACGTTGAAAAAGCTGTTAAGAAGATAAAAAAAGAAGTTAAGCGCGAACTTATCCTTACCGCAGGAGGTCCTCATCCTTCAGGTGACCCTATCGGAACGTTCAATATGGGATTTGACCGTATTTTTGTGGGGGAAGGTGAAGTCTCTTTTCCTTCTTTTCTTGTGAGTTTAATGGAAAATAAAGAATATCAAGTTTCTTCAAACGTTTGCGTAAATCTTAATGCCTTTCCTCCTTTTTCTGTAAGGTTCAGAAGGTTTAACCCGATAGAGATTACCCGCGGTTGTCCCTTTGGCTGTGCGTTCTGCCAGACGCCGAGGATTTTCGGTAGAAAGGTGAGGCACAGGAACGTAGATGTAATCGTTTCGCACGTTGAAACCATGGTAAAGCACGGCTTAAAAGATATTAGGTTTATAACTCCTAACGCCCTGTCTTACGGTTCTGAAAATGGAGTAAAACTTAACTTAAAGGCTGTTGAAGAGTTGCTTTCTTCTGTGAAGAAAGTCAAGGGTGTAAGAAAAGTATTTTTCGGCTCTTTTCCTTCGGAAGTGAGACCTGAACACGTTACAGAGGAATCTATAGAACTTATCAAGCAATACGCCGACAACGATAACTTGGTGATAGGCGCTCAATCGGGAAGTGATAGAATTTTAAAACTTTGTAACAGAAGTCACACCGTTGAAGACGTTTACAAAGCGGTGGAAATAACCGTAAAAAGAGGATTTAAAGCGAAGGTTGATTTTATTTTCGGCTTTCCCGATGAAACGGAAGAGGATGTAAAACAAACAATCGGATTTATGGAGGAGCTGACCAAATTAGGTGCGGTTATTCACGCTCACTTCCTTATGCCTCTGCCTCAAACCCCTTTTGTTAGGGAAAAACCAAAACCTTTGGACAAAAGAGTTCTTAGGCTTATAAATAAATTGACCGGTAAAGGCTTGCTTTTTGGAAACTGGAGAGAGCAGGAACGTTTGGCTATGAAGATTTACGATTACTTCCGCAGACAGTTTGATAACATTTCGACTACCTCGGAGGAGAGATTTTTTGAAACGGTGTAGGAATTGTAGTTTTATTAAGTGGTATTTTCTTGTAATAGTTGTAGCTGCAGTTACTTTTCGCTTTTATCCGCAGTATTCGGCGTTTATTAACAGCCTTTTCCTCATAGGTATTCCGCTTCTTTCAAAAAAAACGCCAGAACAGTTAGGGTTTAAAAATTTTAAAAGAGGCGTTTTATGGGGACTTGTAGCTTCGGCTGTTATTTTGCCTGTTTACGTTGCGGTTTTGATGATTTTAGGAGCAAAAATGTTTGTCCCAAATAAACTAATGGACCTGCTTTCTTTCTATTTCGTTGTTGCACTTTCAGAAGAAACCTTTTTCAGGGGTTATCTTTACTCTGTAATGGAGAATGAACCTTTTTTGCCTTTCATTTCAAAGAGCAACTTTGTTTCAAGTTTTCTATTTGCCACCGCTCATGCTCTTATATATTACAACCCTTTAATGTTTAAAGTTTTCTTTCCATCTTTGGTTATGGGATGGCTTTACGAAAAAAGCGGTTCTATATTTGCACCAGTAATTTTTCACTGGCTTTCGGACGTTGTTTATGCCTTTATCAAATTTTAGGAGATTTGTATGAGGAAGCTGTTTCTTCTTTTGGCTTTTACGGTGTTCGTCCTTGATAGAGTTACAAAACTTTTAGCCGTGAAATTTCTTACTAAACCTGTGTCTATAATTCCGGACTTTTTCAGTCTAACTTTAGCAGAGAACAGGGGGGCGGCGTTCAGCATTTTTTCTTCCGGAAATCAAGCAGTTAGGTTTTTCTTCCTTATAGTTATACCGGTTGCCGTAGTTTGTTGGATAGTCTTCTATGTTTTTAGAAGGAGAAACTTGTCTTTGGTTGAAATTGTTTCTCTTTCTTTCATTACTGGTGGTGCTTTGGGAAATTTGTTCGACAGAATTTTGAACGGAAAGGTGGTTGACTTTATAGATTTTCACATTGGTGCTCACCATTATCCTACGTTTAACGTAGCCGATGTAGCAGTTTCCTTTGGTTGTTTGCTTCTGCTTTACAAGTATGTGAAAAGTTGACTTTGCGGTAAGGCTGAATAATTTTTAACTTAGCATCGTGACTACTTGACAAAGAGGTGATATAATTGGGGAAATACAAATTCCCCCCATCTTT
>JAMOPR010000071.1 GCA_027064485.1 Desulfurobacteriaceae bacterium
AAGCTCCGGCGTTCTGGGCAATCAATCCTCCCACCGTTGCTCTTCTTATTCCTGCTAAGTTTTCAAAAAGTGAAAATCCCCTCTTTATCTGTTCTTTTAAAATTTTCCTTAACGTTACACCTGCTCCTACAGTTAAGGTTCCTTTGGAAAACGCAAAGTTTTTGAAAAACTTGAGAGATATAAGTTTTTTCTCTAAATTCTCAGGTATTACTACGTTTGACCCGCCCCCTAAAACAAAAAAATCCCCCTCCTCCACCAAACTCTTCAATTCTTTTGTGCTTTCGGGATAAAAAACCCTGTGAGTTCCGCCAATACCTATAGTGGTAATCTCTTCTGCTGAACGTTCTTCTACCTTCAATCTAAAGCCTTAGGAAGAGATTTCCATTGCTGCTTTTACAAAGTCAACAAATAGTGGATGCGGTTCTCTCGGTCTTGACTTAAACTCAGGATGATACTGAACGGCAACGAACCACGGATGGTCCTTAACTTCAACAACTTCAACCAATTTTCCGTCTGGCGACGTTCCCGCTATTACTAAACCTGCTTTTTCAAGAACCTCTTTAAACCTGTTATTGAATTCGTATCTGTGCCTGTGCCTTTCAGAAATTTCTTTTCTACCGTATGCCTTGAAGCTAAACGTTCCTTCCTTTAAAACGCAAGGGTAAGCTCCCAGCCTCATTGTTCCGCCTTTTTCTTTTACCTTCTTCTGTTCTTCCATAAGGTCAATAACCGGGTATTTTGTAGAGGAGTCAAACTCAGCACTGTGGGCGCCTTCCAGTCCTGCAACGTTTCTTGCAAACTCTATTACTGCGCACTGCATTCCAAGGCATATGCCGAAAAACGGAATTTTATTTTCTCTTGCAAACTGAACCGCTTTTATCTTTCCTTCAACGCCCCTTTCCCCGAATCCTCCTGGCACTAAAACGCCGCAGACATCAGATAGAAACTCTTCCGGTTCTTTTTCATCAAGTTCTTCTGCACTTACCCACTTAATTTCAACCTTTACGTCGTTTGCTGCTCCTGCATGAACGAACGATTCTATAATGCTTTTGTAGGCATCTGGAAGCTCAACGTATTTACCTACAATTGCTATCTTTACAGTTCCTTTTGAAGGTTTCTTTATCCTGTGAACGATTTCTTTCCATTTAGAAAGGTCGGACTCTTTTGTGGCAGGTAACTGAAGCTTTTCAACTATAAGTTCATCAATTCCTTCCTTCTTCAAAACTAAAGGAACTTCATAAATGGTAGAAAGGTCTTTTGCCGTTATGACTTCCCTTTCTTTCAAGTTTGCAAAAAGCGCTATCTTTTTCTTGACTGAAGCTGGAATGCTCCTTTCTGCTCTGCAAACTATTATGTCAGGTTGAATACCAATTGCTCTTAGCTCTTTAACCGAGTGCTGAGTCGGTTTGGTTTTTAGCTCACCGGCAGCTTTAACGTAAGGCACGTAAGTAACGTGAACGTAAATGGCATTTGTTCTTCCAACTTCCGTTCCCAACTGCCTTATGGCTTCCAAAAACGGCAAACCTTCTATGTCTCCAACAGTTCCTCCAACTTCAACAATCACTATATCAACGTCTGAAGACATTAATTGTTTTATTTTTTCCTTAATTAAGTTGGTAACGTGGGGGATAACCTGAACTGTTCCTCCTAAAAACTCGCCCTTTCTCTCTTTTTGAATAATCTCCTGATATATCTGACCTGAAGTAACGTTGTTGATTCTTTTCATCGTTGCGTGGGTGAAGCGCTCGTAATGTCCCAAGTCAAGGTCAGTTTCTGCTCCGTCGTCTGTAACGTAAACTTCTCCGTGCTGGTAAGGATTCATTGTTCCGGCGTCAACGTTCAAATACGGGTCAAGCTTTTGTATGGTAACTTTAAATCCTCTGCTTTCTAAGAGCGTTCCTATTGAGGAAGCTGTTATACCTTTACCTATAGAGGAGAGAACGCCTCCGGTTACGAAAATCAGTTTAGAAGCCATTTTCCATCTCCTTCTCAAGTATCTTTTCAGCTCTTTTAAGGTCTTCTGCCGTATCTATTCCGAAAGGTGCTGACGGCACGTCGGCAACGTAAATCTTTTCGCCGTTTTCTAAAATTCTCAACTGTTCCAACTTTTCTATCTCTTCAAGTTTCCCTCTATCCCAGGAAACAAACCTTTCAAGAGCTTCTTTTGTGTATCCGTATATTCCAACGTGCTTTAAAAATGTTGAAGCATTAGGCTTTCCATCCCTCGGAAAGGGAATTAAGCTCCTTGAAAAGTAAAGCGCATAGTTGTTTTTATCCCTTATTACTTTTACGTTATGGGGCGACTCGGCTTCTTCAATTGATGAAAAGGGAGCTGCAACTGTTGCAAATTCTGCTTTCCCTTCGAGCAACGCTTTTGCAACCGGTAAAACGTGCTCTTTTTTTACAAACGGTTCATCGCCTTGAACATTAATTATGTATTTAACGTTTTTCTCCTTTACTGCTTCAAACACTCTGTCCGTTCCGCTTGGGAGTTCAGAAGGCGTCATAACCACTTCAACGTTAATGTTTTTTAAAGCTTCTGCAACTTCTTTACTGTCTGTGGTGACTATAACTTTCTCGGTTATCTTCAAGCAACTTTCGGCGGTTCTGACTATTAAAGGTTTTCCCTTAAGCTGTTGAAGGGGTTTTCGGGGAAGCCTTGTGGAACCCAACCTTGCAGGAATTACTATGACAAATTCTTCCACGCTTCCCCCTTAAGAGGTAAGTGCTTTAACTATTGAAGCGAACATCCTGTATCCGTCTGTTGAACCCAATATGGCTTCTGAAGCTCTTTCGGGGTGCGGCATTAAACCGAACACGTTACCCCTTTTGTTGCAGATACCGGCTATGTTATTTAAGGAACCGTTAGGGTTAAACTCTTCGCTTACTTCACCTTCAGGTGAGCAATATCTTACAACTACCTGTCCGTTTTCTTCTAACTCTTTTAAAACTTCCGGCGGGCAGGTGTAGTTTCCTTCAGCATGGGCAATTGGTATTCTGATTACTTCTCCTTTATCGTAGAGGTTTGTGAAAGGTGTTTCGTTGTTTTCAACTTTTAGGTGAACGAACTCACATATAAAGGTAAGCGTTTTATTGGGAAGCATTGCACCGGGTAGTAATCCTGCTTCTAA
>JAMOPR010000072.1 GCA_027064485.1 Desulfurobacteriaceae bacterium
GAAGGTTATAAACGCTGATGCGGTAAAGTTTAACTTTTCTTCTTTGGGTAGTAAGTGGAAATTTGCAGGCAACCTGCCTTACAACGTTTCTACGGCTATTTTGAGAAACCTTCTTGACCACAGAAAAGTTTTTGAAAAAGGCGTTTTTATGGTTCAAAAAGAGGTGGCCGATAGGTTAACTGCAAGCTCTGGTAAAGATTACGGATACTTACCTGCTCTGCTTTCAAACTTTTTTTCTTTCAAGAAGCTTTTTGACGTTCCGCCCGGAGCTTTTCAGCCCCCTCCAAAGGTTATGTCATCGGTGTTTTTAATGGAGCCAAAGACTTTTGATATGAGGAAAGAAGAACTACTTGAATTTGAAAGGTTTTTAAAGAAAGCTTTTTCTCATAGAAGAAAAAAGTTAAAGAAAAATTTAGGGCTAAAAAAGTTTAGTGGAGCTGAAGAAGTTAAAAGTTTAATTGATAAAAGGGCGGAGGAAATTCCGCCCCGTGAACTGCTTGAGCTTTTCAGAGAATTAAAATTATTGGGATATTCTTTTTAGAGCTTTTTTGCCTATGTCCTTTCTGTAGTGCATGCCGTCAAAGTGGATTTTTTCTACTGCCTTGTAAACGTTTTCCCTTGCTTCTACTATGTCTTTACCTAAAGCGGTAACGTTTAGAACTCTTCCGCCGTTCGTTACTAACTTGCCGTCTTTAACAGCTGTTCCTGCGTGAAAAACAACGACGCTATCTAACTTTTCTGCTTCTTCTATTCCGGTTATCTCCTTACCTTTTTCGTATTTACCGGGGTAACCTTTTGACGCTAAAACAACGCATATGGAGGTTTCAGGTATCCAATCCAAATTTTCAACTAACTTACCGTTTATGACGCTTGTGCAAACTTCTACTAAGTCAGTTTTTAAACGTCTTAAAATTACCTGAGCTTCTGGGTCTCCGAATCTGACGTTGAACTCAAGAACTTTTACGCCGTCTTTGGTTACCATTAAACCTGCATAAAGTATTCCTTTAAACGGGTAACCTTCCTCTTTCATGCCTTTCAAGATTGGTTTTATAACTTTCTCTTGAACTTCTTTTTCCATCTCTTCTGAAAGAACTGGGGCTGGAGAGTAGGCTCCCATTCCGCCGGTGTTTGGTCCTCTATCTCCGTCAAATACTGCTTTGTGGTCCTGTGCTGTGGCAAGGGGAATAAAGTTTTCACCGTCTGTTACTACTAAGTAGGAAGCCTCTTCACCTTCGAGACATTCCTCTATTACAACCCTGTTGCCTGCATCTCCGAAAACTTTTTCAACCATTATTTTGTCAATAGCTTCAAGTGCTTCTTCAACGGTTTTCGCTACCGTTACGCCTTTGCCTGCTGCAAGTCCGTCTGCTTTTACAACTATCGGTGCTCCCTTTTCTCTTATGTAAGCTTTGGCTTCTTCAGGATTGTCAAATACTTTAAAATCTGCTGTGGGAACGCCCCATTTTTTCATCATCTCTTTAGCAAACACCTTACTACCTTCAAGGCGTGCTGCGTCTTTTGAGGGACCAAAAATCCTCAACCCCCTCTTTTCAAACTCATCAACAATTCCTTTAACTAAAGGCGCTTCAGGACCTACAATTGTTAGGTTTATACCTTTTTCTTCTGCAAAGTCTGCAAGCTTTTTAACGTCTGTTGGCTTTATGTTAACGCACTCTGCCAATTGACCTATTCCCGGGTTGCCCGGTGCGCAGTATATCTTTTCAACGTATGGGTTTTGAGCTACTTTCCACACAATTGCGTGTTCTCTTCCGCCAGAGCCAACAACTAATACTTTCATTGGACTACTCCCCGCCAGTGTTTGGCAAATTATAACTTACTTTATCATTTTGAACAGATTTACGATGTATTCTATTGTTCCTTTGTTCATCAATATTACCGTTGCAAGCGTTATGTAGATTAGAATGCGCAGAACCTTTATTTCACCAGTTATTCTTTCATCCAACGCTTTGATTTCACCTTTTAGTTCCTGCCTGATGGTTTCCATTTCTTTTCTTAATGTTTCCATCTCCTGCCTTAATTTACCAGTTTCTCCGAAGAACTCTTCCTTTGTAACTAACTCCTTTCTTAATTCATCTCTCACTTCTTCTTTTACAACGGACTTTTGTTCTTTTGCTTTTTCTATCAGTTTAATTGCTTCCTTAGCTTCTTCCTTTCCTAATTTTTTCTCAAATAGCTCGTAAAGTTCAAAGGGAACGGTTGCCATAAAATTTCTCCCCAAAAGCGTTTTCAGTTGTTAATATATAACAAACTCCTTACTACTGAAAGAGATACATTAATTCCGTTTCGGTTGTTTTTCCTTTAAGCAGTTTAGCGGCGGTGTTGATGATTGACTGACTTTTTTCTCCAAAAAGCTTTTGTAAGAGCGTTTCTTTAGGCGTTGCAACGAAAACTTTTGCGTTCGGTGAGTGGGAAAGTTCTTTAGCAAGCTCTACTGCCTTTTCTAACCCGCCTAACTCGTCAACAATACCTAACTTTTTTGCCCTTTCACCGGAAAACACTCTACCGTCTGCAAACTTTTTTACCTTTTCTATTGGTAGATGTCTGCCTTCTGCTACTGCTTTTACAAACTGATTGTAAGAATCGTTTATAAGTTGTTGAAGGATTTTTAGTTCACCCTTATTGGGATTTCTGAACGGATTTAAAAGGTCTTTATATTTCCCGCTTTTTATCGTTATTACCCTTATTCCTATCTTGTCTGCTAACTTTTTTAAATTGTAGCTCTGCAGGATTACGCCGATGCTTCCGGTTATCGTTCCCGGGTCTGCTACTATTTTCGTTGCCGGAACTGAAATATAGAGCCCGCCGGAAGCTGCGATTGAACCCATTGACACTACTACCGGCTTTTTCTTAGCGATTTCTGCAACTTTATCGTGAATTTCCTGACACGCTCCTACTACGCCGCCGGGCGAGTTTACCCTTAAAACTATGGCTTTAACGCTTTTATCTTTTTCTAATCTGTCTAAGATGTTCATGTAAGGTTCTGTTGACTTTATTACGCCTTCAACTTTGACTATTGCTATTTTTCCTTTGTAGGAAAAGCTACCTACCTTTAGTGCAGCTAAAAGGGAGATTACCGATAAGAGAAAAGCTACTGCTATTAGTGCTA
>JAMOPR010000073.1 GCA_027064485.1 Desulfurobacteriaceae bacterium
AGGATAAAAGAGAGGGAAAAGAAATTATTGAAAAGGCTAACAGTCTGTTTTTGAATGCTGTTAAATCTCTTGAAAACGTTGATGCTGAAATCTCCAAACATTTAAAAAAAGGCTGGTTCGTTTCAAGGCTTTTGCCTATGGACAGGTCAATTTTGAGAATTGCTGCTTATGAACTTTTAAACGGTTCTTTTTCCCCGCCTGCTGCAGTGATTAACGATGCCGTTGACCTTGCCAAAGTTTACGGAGAGGATGAAAAATCCCCCGCTTTCATCAACGCCGTTCTTGATAAGATTAACCGCTCTCGCAAAGGAGCGGAAAACAGTGAGTGATTTGGGTTTACTTGCAGGGAAAGGAGAACTTCCTTTAGAATTTTTGAAATCTGCAAAGGAAAGTGGATATTCTGTTACCGTTTTTGCCCTTGAGGGTATAGCGTCCCCTTCCGTTGAAGAATATTCAGGAAATGTATTTTGGATAAAACCTTTTAAATTGGGAAAGTTCCTATCTCTGCTAAAAAAATCGGAAGTTAAACGCTTAGCTATTTTGGGAAAGGTTGAGCATAAAAGTGCTCTTTCTCTGAAAGGCTTTGATTTAAAAGCTCTTTCTTTCATTCTTTCTTTGGAGAACAGAAAACCAGAAACCATAATAAGAGGAATCATTGAAGAAATAGAGAAATCTGGTGTGGAGGTTATTGACCCTACTCCATTTCTTTCTCATCTCCTCCAACCTTCGGGCATTTTAACTGGGAGTTTAGATGAAGGTTTAAAGCGTGACATAGAGTTAGGGATGAAAGTGGCTAAGGAAATTGCCTCTTTGGACGTTGGACAAACGGTTGTGGTTAAGGACGGAACTGTTGTTGCCGTTGAGGGGATTGAAGGAACAGATGAGTGTATAAAGAGAGGTGCCGAACTTTCTGGTGTAGGTTTTGTCGTTTGCAAGGCTGCAAGAAGAAGGCAGGATATGAGGATAGACGTTCCAACAGTTGGAAAGAACACCGTTGAATTGATAGGAAGCTTGGGCGGTAAGGCATTAGTTTTTGAAGCAGGAAAAACCTACCTTGTTGGTAAGGAAAAAGTTATTAGCTCCGCAAGAAGATTTAATGTAACGGTCGTTGGAGTTTGAAAATTAAACTTTGTTTGAAACTTTAACTACTTTTCTGAGGGTTTCGTAAGCTTTCCCGCTTTCTATTGCGTTTAAGGCTTTTTCTATTCCTTCGTTAACACTTTTTACTGCATCTGCTGATAGCAACGCAAAAGCTGCGTTCAGAAGAACGATATCTCTTTTTGCACCTCTTTCCTTTCCTTTCAAAATATTTTCTACTATCTCTTTGTTTTCTTCTAAAGTTTCTGCTGCTTTGATTTCTTCTATGTTTGCCCTTTTAAGCCCAAAATCTTCTGGCTTAACGTAGTAGCTCTTTATTTTGCCGTCACTCAGTTCTGTAATTTTTGTTTCATTGCATATCGTGATTTCATCCATTCCATCTTTGCCGTGAACAATGAAGGCTTTTTCAGTCCCCAACAGTTTTAAGACCTGTGCTAACTTTTCTGTCAAGTTTTCTGAGAAAACGCCTAAAAGTTGCCTTTTTGCGCCTGCAGGATTGGTTAGTGGACCTAAAACGTTGAAAATCGTTCTTATGCCTAACTCTTTTCTTACCTTTGCGACATTTGCCATTGCTGGGTGGAAAACGGGGGCAAACATAAATCCGAAGTTTGTTTCTTCAATACATTTGGCGACTTTTTCCGGCGGCAGGTCTATTTTTACGCCTAAAGCTTCTAAAATGTCTGCGCTTCCGCATTTACTTGAAACAGAACGGTTCCCGTGCTTTGCCACAGGAACGCCACAGGCGGCTACTACCAAAGCTACCGTTGTTGATACGTTAAACGTTCCTTTCAGGTCACCTCCTGTGCCGCAAGTGTCAACGATTCTATCTTTTATCTCTTCTTTTAACGGCACTTTCAGAGATTTCTCTTTCATTACAGAGGCTGCGCCTGCTATCTCTTCTGAATTTTCTCCCTTCGTTCTTAGGGCTGTAAGGATTGCTGCTGTTTGAATTTCGCTGAGTTCCTTTTCCATTATTTTTTTGAAAAGCTGTTGAGTTTCTGCAAATGTAAGATTTCCTTTTTCAACTATTCTGTTGAGTATCTCTTTTATCTCCAATCTGTTCCTCCTGGAACGCTTCTGATTTATAGATTTCTATATTATATAGATTTTGAAGGGTGTTTATTACTTTGGTTATTTCTTTTTGTGTAATTTTAAAGAGGTGACTGAAGCAACTGCAGTCGCTACATCCGAATTTTTCTATTCCTATGTAGTTTCTATTTAGAAGAGACGCCACTTCACATTCTGCTTTTTTATTGGGGATTGTTATCACTTTTTGGGCTTCAAACTCTTTTGTGGTGGTTATGAAATCTAAGTGCCAGTGTTTCTTTTTATCCTTCTTTAAGTGCCTTTTAACTCTTGATTCTATTCCGCCACCATTCCAAGCTGAGCCTACGTAAATGTAGGTTCCTCTTTGTAGTGTATAGGTTTTGCCGCTTTTAACGGTTATCGTTAGTTTGTTTTTGAGCTTGAATATTATGCAATAAGTTCCTTTGGGCATAGCTGCATACTTCCTTTAGCGGACAGTTTTTGCAATTTGGATTTTTGGCTTTACAAAAGGTTCTTCCTATTCTTATGAGGTCGTAATGAAGTTTCCTGTTAAATTCTGCGCCGAATGTTTTTTCCATAAATTCTGAAATCTGGTCAGGCTTCCAATTTTCCGGAAAGATGTTGAGCCTCTTGAGAACTCTTTTGCAGTGGGTATCTATAGGGAATGTGTTTTTGTTAAAGGCGAAGGTGAGGATTACTCTTGCTGTTTTTGAGCCGATATAGGGGATGGAAGTTAAGAGTTTTATTCCTTCTTCTGTCGTGCTTGCTTTGAGTTTTCCTTTAAGTTCGTTCCAGCGTTTTAGCAGTTCTTTTATTGCCGTCAGTTTTTGCTTGAAGAGTCCGCAGGGGCGGATGGCGGGGAGGATTTTTTCTTCCGGTAGAGACTTTAATTTTTCAAGGTTGTTATTTGTTAAGTTTTTAAGGTTCTGTAGGCACTTTTCTGCGTTGGTGTCTGTTGTGTTTTGACTTAAAATTGTAAAGA
>JAMOPR010000074.1 GCA_027064485.1 Desulfurobacteriaceae bacterium
TGTTGAGAGGGTGCGGTGGGGATTTTTCCCCGTTCCCTTTTTCCTTTTGGGCGGTTTTGGAACGGTTTTGTTAAAAGCGGGAACGTTGAGGTTTGTATCTGAAAATCTTTTGGTTGCATCTATAGGTTTTTTGTTCGTTCAGGGATTGTCCGTTTTTCTTTTCTATTACAAGAAAGCTTCCCTTACGTGGAAGTTTGTTTTTCTCTTCACTCTTATCGTTATGCCTGCAATTGTATTTTTGGGAGCGGTAGTGACAGGCTTGCTGGATGTTTGGTTTGATTTCAGAAAATTAGATAGAGGAGGTAAGAAGTATGAAGGTAATCTTACTTAAAGATATGGAGAACTTGGGAAAGGTTGGAGACATTGTTAACGTAAAAGACGGGTATGCGAGGAACTACCTTATTCCTTCTGGTATTGCTTTACCTGCTACAGAATCAAACGTTGCAAAGGTGAAGAATGAACTTAAGGCACTTAAAAGAAAGATGGAAAGACAAATTGAAAGGTATAAGGAGCTTGCTGAAAAATTGGCTACTACCCGTATTACTATTGAACACGAAGCCGGTGAAGAAGGAAAACTGTTTGGTTCTGTTACTACGTCTCAGATAGAGAAAGCTTTACATCAAGCTGGTTTTGAAGATGTCGAGAAGAAGCAGATTGTTTTGGAAAAGCCTATAAGAGAAACTGGAACTTACGAGGTTAGAATTCACCTCTTTAAGGACATAGAGGCTACTGTTACAGTAGATGTAGTGCCGCTTAAGAAGTAAGCACTCATTTGTTGCGGGGTAAACCATACTTTGGAGGTCTGCCATGGAATTTGTCGGAAGACATGTAATGATGGATGCTACCGTTTCTGATATTGGGCGTATCAATTCTATTCAGCCCATTTACGACTATATGGAGGAGCTGGCAAGGCAGCTTGACATGACTTTGGTTTACCCGCCTATCGTTGCCAGATTCCCCTTTGCACAATCTGAACTTGAACAGTTCGTTAAAAAGCTTTCTGAAGAGAACGTTAAAAGTAGAACACTGGAATTTATGGAGGAAACTCTTAAAAGAAGAGCTACCGAAGACAGCGGTGTATCGGGAGTTTCTATATGGCTTGAAAGTCACTGCACGATTCATACTTGGCCCGAAGAAAACTTTTTCAGCTTAGATGCTTACAGCTGTAAAGATTTTGACCCTATGGTTGCTTTTGAACTTACGGTTAAGTGGTTTAAGGTTGAGTATGCTTCCTTTGTTGATGTTGAAAGGTATATCGGCGGACCTTGTGTTATTAAGGCTTACGAGTATAAAGACGGTCAGTTGATACCGTGTCAACCTTCTGTTTCTAAGTAGTTTGAGTCCCCCGTTAGGGGGATGTTATTTGGGAGAGCAGGATGCCGTTAAAGGGTTTGCTTGTAGTTGTTTCTGCCCCTTCAGGAACGGGAAAGACTACCTTGTGCCATATGTTGCTGAAAGAATTTGAGAATATGGAGTTTTCCGTTTCTTACACGACCCGTCCTCCGAGGAAGGGAGAAGTAAACGGTAAGGATTATTTTTTTGTTTCGAAGGAAGAGTTTGAGAGGATGGTGGAGGAGGGGGATTTTTTGGAGTGGGCTAACGTTTACGGTAATCTTTATGGAACTTCAAAGTCTCAGGTGTTGAGAGCTTTAAACGAAGGTAAAGATATTTTGCTGGATATAGATGTTCAGGGGGCGCTTCAGGTTAAGAAAAACCTTCCTGAGGCTGTTCTCATATTTATAATGCCGCCTTCTTTTGATGAGTTGGAAAGGAGGTTGAGGAATAGGGGAACGGATAGCGAAGATGTTATAAAAAGAAGGTTGGAAACGGCTAAAGAAGAAATAAAGAAGGCTGTTTACTATGATTATATCGTGGTTAATGATGTTTTAGAAGTTGCTTTTGATAAGTTAAAGTCTATTGTTACTGCCGAAAAATGCAGGACGGATAGGCTTAAAGGTCAGATGGATAAGCTTATAAAAGATGAAGAAATGCTCAAGCTTTTGAAGGAGGTTGAAAATGGCTAAAAGGATACCTTTGGAACCAGTAGTTGAGAAGATTGGTAATTATTACGAAACCGTTCACGTGGCTGCTAAAAGAGCGAGGCATTTATACAGTATAGATTCTTACACCTTCGGTAAAGATGATAAGGGTGAAGAGCACAAAAAGACTGTTATAGCGTTGATGGAAATAGCTCAAGGGAAAATATGTTCTAAGAGAGATTAGTTATGAATTTTAAGGTAATAGAAAATAAAAAGCTTTCAAAAAAAGATTTTGTCTTGTCTGTTGAAGTTGACGAAGAAAGTCTTCTTAAAAGGATAAAACCTGGTCAGTTTGCAATGATTGGAGTTTCTCCGACTCAAAGTTTTGACCCCCTTTTAAAAAGACCCTTGGGTATATTTAACGTTGAAAAAAACGTTGTTTCTTTTATATACAGGGTTTACGGTAGAGGGACGAAGTTGCTTACGAACTTTAAGCAAGGTGAAGAGATATCTGTTTTACTACCTTTGGGTAATTCTATACCTGAGCAATTTGACAAGTATCTCTTTATAGCAGGCGGAGTAGGTATAGGAGGTGTTTTTTTAGCAGCAAAAACGTTTCTACAAGCAGGTAAAGATGTTCATCTTCTTTACGGAGAAAAAAACAGAGAAAATCTTTCGGCACTTGCCTTTATCGAAAAATACAAAATCCCCCTCACTGTCTTTACAGAAGACGGCAGCTACGGGAAGAAAGGCTTCGTTACTGATGGTTTAACAGAGTTCACCGATAGAGTTTGGGTGGCTTGCGGTCCTATTCCGATGTTGAAGGCTGTTAAAGAATTGTCAGAGAGGTTGGGTGTAAAGTGTTTTCTTTCCCTGGATACGAGGATGGCGTGCGGAGTGGGAGCGTGCCTCGGTTGTGTGGTTAAAACGGTAAACGGTTACAAGCGTTGCTGCGTAGAAGGTCCTATTTTTGACGCTACAGAAGTTTTGTTATAAATTTCAAACATTAAATCTTGTCTTATATTCTGGCACTTCGGAGATTGAATGTCAAAGAAAATAGCAGGTTTAAGTAAGGAGCTTCTTGAAAAGTGCGTTAGATGTGGTAGCTGCAGGCAGGTTTGTCCGGTATTCAACGTAACGAA
>JAMOPR010000075.1 GCA_027064485.1 Desulfurobacteriaceae bacterium
TGGGTTTTATCTTCACTCGATTTATTGGCAGAAGTTTTCGGGAGAGAACATGGTTGAAATTGGAAACAGGTGGATTCTACAGGAAATTTTCGTTCATCCAGATATCGAAGACGAAAGAATTTCTGGCGTTCTAAATATTGAAGTGTTTTATGACCTAAAGAAAGAAGAAGGTTTAAGAAAAGTAATCGTTGAAATAGTAGGAGGAATTTTTGAAGATGGAAGGCAGATAGCGAATATCAGGTTTGTAAATGTTTCAAAGTTTAAATCTAACGGAAGAAAGTCTTTTCCGTTAAAGAAAGTGGTTAATGAAAAAATAAAAGAGTTGCTTTCATTTCTACCCATATATCTGGTTAAAAGTGGAATTTTTGTAGAGGGTATAAAGGTTGAAATGTAGCTGTAGAAAAGGGAAGAAAATATCTTCTTTAAAGAAGAACGAGGTAAAGGAATTAGTTGAGTTTCTAAGGAAATTCCCAAAAGCAACGGTTTTTATATTGGAACTTATTAATAGTTTTAGACCAACAGAAAGCGAAGACAAAAGGTGGAAAAGGGTTTTTTTGGCTGTTAAAGATATGGTTTCCTTTTCGAAATTACCGTTGATTGAGATGGAAAAATTACTGGATTTGCTCGAGAGATTTTTTGTTAAGGGAAGTGACAGGAGGAGGGGGGATTTTTTAGAAGTTTTAGTTTCAGAAGCAGGTCCTTTCTTTTTTAAAGAAAGAAACAGAAGGCTGAATCAGTGCAGACTCTTTAAGGGTAAGAGAAAAATTTCCGATAAAGAGATAGATGTAGCCTTCGTTTCAAAGAATTTTATGGAGCTCCACGAGTGTAAATCAAACATGATAAGGCAGTGGCGAGACCCGTTGACAGAAAGGAGTAAGAGGGGTAGAAAATTATTGTTTATGAACAGTTTAACAGTTGTTTGCAATGAAGAAAGAAAAGTTTTTCCCTGCTGCACAGGATTTGAAGGAAAGTTGGCAGTTAAGTATTTAACAAAGCTGTTTGAATCTTACGGAATTGATAACGTTAAAGTTGTTGGTAGGAAAGAAATAATAGGAGGTTTAATTGATAGAAAGACCCCAAAAACTTGATGAATTTTTAGGGCAGGAGAGAGTAAAGAAGGTTCTAAAAGTAGCTATAGAATCTGCGAAAAGAAGGGGGGAACCGCTTGACCACGTTTTGTTCTACGGACCGCCCGGAACGGGAAAAACAACGCTTGCAATGATAATAGCTAAAGAATTAGGAAAGGAAATAAAAATAATCTCTGCACCGATGATAGAAAGAAAGGGAGATATCGTTGCCGTTGTTATGTCTTTAAACGAAGGAGACGTTCTTTTCATAGATGAAATTCACAGGCTTAATAGGGCTGTTGAAGAAACCCTTTATACGGCTATGGAGGATTTTAGGATAGATATAGTATCGGGAGCGGGAAGAGGAAGAGCTGTTTCTATTGAGCTTCCTAAGTTCACGCTGGTGGGAGCAACTACGAGGCTCAACCTTTTAACGCCACCTTTTCGTTCAAGGTTCGGAATGGTTTGCAGATTGGAACTCTACTCTGTTGATGAATTAAAAATTATTGCTGAAAACAACTTCAGGAAACTTAACCTAAAGGTTACAGAAGAAGGACTATTGAAGTTAGCTAAAAGTTCGAGAGGAACACCAAGAATACTAAATCAGTTGATAAAGAGGGTAAGAGACTACGCAGTTGTCCACGGATGGAAAGAGGTAAATGGGAAAAGGGTGGATTTTATACTGAAAGAACTTGGAATAGATGAGTTCGGACTTGATAATCTTGATAGAAAGATATTAAAGACAATTGCAGAAGTTTTTAAAGGCGGACCTGTAGGCTTGAATACGCTTGCTGCCGTTTTAAAGGAAGATGTAGACACGATAGAAAACGTGCATGAGCCGTATTTGGTGGAGGGGGGATTTTTACTAAGAACACCAAGGGGGAGAAAGTTAACGGATAAAGGCTTTTTAGCTATCGGAAAAAAGATTTATTCACTCTTTTAAATTTTAAGTTGAAAGTTCAAATTTAATAAGTTAAGATAGAGTGCATTAATTTACATGAATTTATATTCGGAGGTTAAACAATGAAGAGAAAGTGGAGACACGTCTTGAGTTTAAGCTCGTTGGTTCTCACAGGATTAGTGGCTAACGCTTATGGTCATCCAGCCGTTCCTCTAAAAGACATTAACGGTGGACCTATTACACTCGACTGTTCAGATAATGTAACCATAGGTGGTGTTACCTACTGTGCTGGACAACCTGTTAGCTGGGAAGCAACCTGTGGAGCGTGCCACACAAATATTACCGGTGATGTAAGTGGAGGGGTCAAAAAACCTGGTCCCATTCACGCTGCCTATCATATAGGTCGCGGCTGGGAAGATATGTCAGATGATTTTGGCGCCAAGAGAGTGCTTGAGGGTAAAGATTGGAGAAAATTTTTAAGGTCTTTCGGTGATGATGGGGCGTGGTGACCACCTTCCTACCGCCAGTTGGCGGCAAAGAATCCTTCTCAAGAACCTGGATTAGCCCCTGAACTAAACAATGGAACGGACTACAGAGGAAATGTTGCCTATACCTTTGACATGGGAACTCCAGACAAGGCGTTTAGCTGTGCTGCCTGTCACTCAGGCGGAATCCTTGAATTTGACAGAATTAGCGGTGAAAGGCATGATTTAGAAGAAGCTTGGGACAGTGAGAGTGATGGGGGTGGATTTTTCTCTCAAGGAAACTATACGGATTCTGAAATTGATGGTGACCTCTTTTCCTACACTCAAGATGAATATGCAAGAGGTTATATAGGTAAGCCTCACAAATTTAACTGGAAAAAAAGTGGAGTTCTTGATACAGATTGTTTCCTGTGTCACGCTGATAGAAGCCAAAACTTGTCAGCAAATGCAACAAACGGTTGGTCAGCGAATAACCCAACCCCAGCAAATCCAAGAGTTTTTATATTCGAAAAGAAAGACCCAAGCGGAAAGGTTACTGAGATATCCATGGGATTCCCTCCCGTTTTAACACCTGAAGAAGCTCAGAACGGTTGGACAGTAGACTCTGCTGCATCCTACTCCAACCCTATGGAAAGAATAGTAAGTATCTA
>JAMOPR010000076.1 GCA_027064485.1 Desulfurobacteriaceae bacterium
TGATTTTTGTTTCTAAAAGGTCAAATTCAAGGAATTATGAGTTTGATAGAATCCTCCCGGACGTTGCTGTTCTTAATCAGTTTCGTCACCTTGAGGGGTATACCCGTCCTTTGGTTAGTAGTATTCCGAAAGAGGTAAAGTTTCGATTTCCCGATATGTTTGAGGAATTTTTCAGAAATTTTGAGTTTTCTGTGTTTCTGTATAAGGAGAGGAACTGTCCCGCTTTTAAGATTGAAACGCTAACTTCCTTAACAGAGACTTTGACTGTTATAAGAAAATACAGAATAGAAGGATATCCGATTCCTTTAAAGATAGCGCACGATAGCGTGAAAATAAAGAAGGATGATATGGAAAAGGTTATTTACGCTTTAAAGCATAGAGGGATTTCCGGGAGGGAAGTGCTTGGGGAGTAATGAAAGTTTATTCTCTGGAGAGAGGGCTTTTAAATACGATGCCTTCTTTTCTACCGATTATGGAAAAAAGGTTTTTTTGTTGGAAAAGGCTTTGATGTCGTATTGTCTTGAAAATTTAAGAGTTTCATCGGTTCTTGAAGTTGGCTGTGGAACTTTTGTGTGGGGGGATTTTTGGAAGGAAATCTTGAAAGCAGAATTTATTGTAGGTTTGGATATTTCTTACGATATGTTGAAGATTGCAAGGTCTAAGGGATTTAAAAGGTTAATTTTAGGTTCTGCAGAAAATCTGCCGTTTAAAGAAAAAAGTTTTGATGTAGTTGCTTTCATTACGAGCCTTGAATTTGTTAAAGACAAGGAAGCAGCGCTTATGGAAGCTTTGAAAGTGGTAAAACGCTACTTGATTGTAGGATATCTAAATAGGAAATCTCTTTTAGCTTTTAAGAGAAAGATTAAGTCGTTACTTTGGAGAACAGTTTATAAAGAAGCGCACTTTTTAACCGAGAAAGAGGTCAAGAGGTTAATTGAAGAAAACGCAAAAAAGTTGGGTAAGTCAGTGGATTTGATTAGAAAAGGCACTACGCTTAATTTTTCTACCGAAAAATTTGTTAGTTTCAAACTTGAAAACTTTTTGGGGTTTGGTTTTCCTTTTGGCGGATTTGGTTTTCTTGTTTTTGAGGTGAGTTGAGAATGGAGATTGTGAAGGAGATAGAGGTTAAAGACGCTATTGAAAAAGGTTTTGCTTTGATTGACGTTAGGACGAAAAAAGAGTTTGATGAGTTTCATATTCCGGGAGCTGTTAACGTTCCGCTTTTTAGTGAAGAGGAAAAGGAGAAAATTTCTAAAGTTTACTATGAAAGGGGGGAGAAGGAGGCGAGGATTTTTGCCCTTGAGTTGGTTTCCCCGCGGCTTTCAGAAATAGTTAGAAAAATTAAAGAGATTAAAGACAGAGAGAAAAAGGTTGCTGTTTACTGCTGGCGCGGAGGAATGAGGAGTTTGGCTGTAGCTTCTATCTGTAACTTGTGTGGCGTTTACGTTTTTAGATTAAAGGGAGGATACAGGGCTTTCAGAAGGTATGTGTTGGAAGAGATTGAAAAGTTGGTGTCAGACAAGGAATTTATAGTTATTTACGGTCCTACCGGGGTTGGTAAAACGAGAATTTTGAGGAAGTTGAAAGAAGAAGGTTTTCCTGTTTTAGATTTAGAAGGACTTGCAGGTCATAGAGGTTCAGTTTTTGGCGGTATAGGGTTAAAACAGCCTTCTCAAAAAATGTTTGATTCTCTTTTGTGGCTGGAGTTAAAGAGGTTGGAAAGTCAACCTTTTGTTGTAGTGGAGGGTGAGAGTAGGAAAATAGGTAACATACATCTGCCAGAACCTGTTTGGAGAAAGTTAATTGAAGGTAGGCGGATTTTGGTAGAGTTGCCTTTAGAGGAAAGGGTGAGGATTTCTATGGAGGATTATGGGGTGGGGGATTTTTCTATTTCTGTTTACCTTGATGCTTTAAAGAGAATAAAGAAGATTTTGGGCGACAAAAAGTATTCTGAAATAAAGGAATTGATTGAAGACGGAAAGTTCGAAGAAGCAGTTAGAGAATTGATGGTTAACTATTACGATAAGCTTTATGCAAAATCCACCCCTCCCCCCCACACCACCATCAAAGCTGAAAACTTCAACGAAGCTTACAAGCGCATTAAAGATGTTTTGAGGGAATATATTTAGAATTGATAACCCGTATTTGGAGAGAAAAATGCCTACTGTGGAAGGAAAATACTGGACTGCTTTAGATAACGGTTCTGTTAAATGTGAACTTTGTCCGAGGCGTTGCACTATACCGCCAGGTGGAGCAGGCTTTTGCCTTGTAAGGAAAAACATTAACGGCAAGCTTGTAACTACCGTTTATTCCGAGATAACCTCCGGTGCTTACGACCCGATAGAGAAAAAGCCCCTCTATCACTTTTATCCCGGTTCTGTAATCTTCTCAATTGGAACGAACGGCTGCAACCTTGACTGTAAATCGTGCCAGAACTGGGAGATAGCCAGAAGGGAAACCTTGAGAGAGGTTTTTACTCCTGAAATGGCTGTTGAATACGCCGAAAGGTATGGTTCAATTGGCATTGCTTATACTTATAATGACCCAATAATATGGTTTGAATACGTTCTCGATACGGCTAAGCTGGTGAAAAAAGCTGGTTTGATTAACGTTATGGTAACTAACGGCAACATAGAAATAGAACCGTTAAGAGAACTACTACCTTTTATCGACGCTTTTAACGTTGACCTTAAAGGTATGGATAGAGATTACTACTTAAAGTTTTCCTCCATGCCGAATCCAAATGTATGGCAGGTATGCGAAGAGATTAAAAAAGCCGGTAAACACCTTGAACTAACGAAATTGATTGTTCCGGGCTTTGATGAATTTACTCCTGAATACTTTGAAAGGTTTGGAAAGTGGATAAGCGAAAACTTAGGTAAGGACGTTCCGCTTCACTATTCAAGGTTCTTCCCGGCTTACAAACTTTCAAATACTCCTCCAACGCCTGTAGAAGTTTTGGATATGGCTTACGACGTTACGAAGGAATACCTCTACTACGTTTACGTAGGCAACGTTGTTGAACCTGAAAGAGAATCTACCTACTGTCCTGAATGTGGAGCGCTTTTAGTAAAAAGAGTAGGCTATAACGTAGAAGTGTTGT
>JAMOPR010000077.1 GCA_027064485.1 Desulfurobacteriaceae bacterium
GCAGGTTTTTGTGTATGACGTGATTTGGGAGTGTCATAGGAGGGCAGCAGAAGAGGATTTTTGGGCTACCGATGATTCGGCTCTGCTTGAAAGATACGGATATAGCGTTGTTGCAATTCCCGGAGAGCCTTTTAATATAAAAATAACCACTAAGGATGATATAAAGTTGGCGGAGTTTTTTCTCTCTTACTCTGCCAGCTCGTTGTAGCGTTTATCTATGATTCCTGCTGCGTAGTATACATCTGCTACTGCTGTTCTGTAAGCTGAAAGAGCAGCTACGTAGTTGCTTCTTGCTTGATTGAGAGCTGTTTGAGTGTCAAGTAGTTCAGTAATTGTGGCAAGCCCATTCCTGTATCTTTTTTCTACAATTCTTAAGGATTCTTTTGCCGACTTTATTTCTGCAGCAGACAGTTCTACCCTTTTTTGGGCTTGAAGGAAATTGTAGTAGGCACGTGAAACTTCAAAAGCAATTCCTTTCTTTGCTCTTTCCATAAATTCCTTAACTTTTAGCTTATTTAACCTTGCCTTTTCTATCTCTTTGAATCTTATACCGCCATCAAAGAGTTTTAACGATGCTTTGAATCCAAACATCCAACTCGAGTTGTCTTTATCAAGAGGGTCGGCGTCTGAAGCCATGAAATAGTTGCCGTAAGCTACAATTGATGGTAGGAAGTCACTTTTTGCTAATCTTTCCATATCTTTGGTTTGTTTTTCTCTGATTGATAGCTCTTTGAGTTCAGGTCTGTTTTTTAATGCTGTTTCAATAAGTTTGGGTAGGTTAAATTCAAACTTTCTGTAAGTTAGTTCTCCATCGATACTTATGGAGCGTGAAGGCATTAATCCCATGGTTGTCAGCAAAGCTCTTTTGGCTATTTCGTAGTTGCTTTTCGCCTTTACTAAATTTTCTTCAGCTTGTTCGAGGTAAACCTTAGCCCTTAGAACATCGGATTTTACTGTAAGACCTGCTTTGTAGGCTGTTTCCGCGTCTTTTACGTGTTTTCTTGCATCTTCTACGGCTAATTTTGCTGTTTCAATAAATGATTTTGCAGTGAGAACCTGATAGTATGCTTTTACTACCTGGTATATTACTTCTTGCTTACTCTTGAATAGTTTTGTTTTTTCTGCTTTAAGGTCTTTTTTAGAAATATCTATGCCTATTCTTAATTTTCCTCCGAGCCATATGGGTAAAAAAGCATCTATTCCGGTGCGGAAAACTTGGGATTTTCCGGGGTCGTTAAAGTTTGTGTTTAGCATGTCGAGTTTTTGGGCTTCCATTCTGTTCATTATTGCGTATGGCGGTTCGGTTGTTTTGTTGTAATCTGTGTAAAGCCCTAATGTTGGTAGGAGTTTGGCTTTGGAGATTTTAAGGTTTATCTCTTTTTCTTCTACTGAAAGCTCTTTTGCTTTTAGGGTGTTGTTTTTATTCAAAGCAGTTTTAACGGCTTCTTGTAAAGTTAACCCGTATGCATTTGCTGATAGTGCAAAGAGTAGTAGCCCGAAAGAGATGCCTTTCCTCATTGGTTTACCTCTGAATCTTAAGTGATGTTACATGGTATTTGAATTTTAGCATACTTGAGGGAGACTTTTAAAATTGGATGTAATGGAGTATATTCTTATTTAGATAACTATATTGGTAAAAAGAAGGTGAAATGAAGGGAGAAGATTCCCTGAAAGCTTTGGAGAAATTGAGAGAAATTTTCCTTGAGCTTTTAGAATCTTTGCTTGATTTCACTTCTCCTGAAAAAGTTATACTGTTTCTTTTTGAAAAGATTAGAAATGTTTTACCTGTGTCTTTCATATCTTTGCTTATTGTAGATGGAAAAGAGGTTAAGCTTATTTCTACTTCCGACTTTCCTTATAAAGAGTTAGAGCCTGTTGTTTTAGACAAGTTGAATTCGTTGGGGGTGAGGATTTTTAAGGAGAATTTAAATACTTTTGTTTCGGACGGAAACGGAAGGTTTTCTCCTGAAGAAATTACTTTAATTCCTCTATTCGTGGATGTTAGGGATGTATCCTTTTATCTCCTTGTCCCTACTGGTTCTTTAACGGATTTAACGTTTGTTTCCTTCCTGCTTGCTATTTCTGCTTTCATTTATCTTTCTTGCATTGAAAGCCGTTCTCCTGTTAGTTTTATCCCCGGATTTTTAGGGAGAGAGTTTATTATTGATGTTGCTAATAGGTTGGTTAAAGGTAACAGAAATGTGGTTGCTGTTGTTGTAGATATTAACGATTTGGGTTTTATTAACTTAAAGTATGGGAACTTAGTGGGTAATAAAGTAATAGCCTTGGTAAGTAACGTTTTTAGGAATTTGTTAAAAGAATTTTCTCCTGCATTTGTATGTGGTTACCTGGGGTCTGGACAGTTTTTGTTTGTTTGTGAAGAAGATGCTAATGGTAAGAGCGTGAAGCAAAAATGTTTGGATGCTTTGAAAGGTAAACTTAATGTAGTAGTTACTCCAGAGAACTTTAGCGTTAGCGTTTCTGTGGCAGTTTTGAATCTTGGTAGGCTTATAAGTAAGGATGTAAGTGTAGAAAAAGTTGTATTTATGGCTATAGAAAAGTTGAAGAAGGCTGGTAAATCTGCCCTATTGGTTGTTGAAGATGTTAGTGACTTAGAAGAGGAATTCTCTCGCAAGTTTGATAAGTTTTTGGTAGTTAAAAGTAAAATTTTGAACCGTGAGATTTATCCCGTTTTTCAGCCAATATACTCTATCTCTGATTTGAAAGTTGTTGGTTATGAGTTGCTTTCTCGCTTTAAAGAGAACGGCGAGCTAAAATCGGTTTACGTATATGCCGATGTTTTGGATAGATTGGATTTGTGGCAGGAACTTGATAAGGTGGTTTTATCCAGTTTGCTTTCTTGGAAAAGTAGCGTGAAGAAACTGCAAGGTAAGAAACTGTTTGTTAACTTGTCCGGTAAGTTTCTGTCAAAAGAGAAGAATAGAGAGTTTCTTTTGGAGCTTTCGGATAAGTTGGTAGGAGCTGATATAGTTTTTGAGATAACGGAGAGAGAGTATGTAGAAGATATGGAATCTGTAGTAAGTGTGATGAGGACTTTGAAGAAAAAAGGGATAGAGATTGCTATAGATGATT
>JAMOPR010000078.1 GCA_027064485.1 Desulfurobacteriaceae bacterium
GTGGAAATCTATGAAATTCGCTAAAGGCTTTACCCTCCTCGAAATACTAATAGCTACAATCCTTGCTACCTTAATTTTCTTCCTCTCTTATCAATTCTTTAATAACGTATCTACCACCTCCCGCCTTTTAAAGGAATACGCTCAAACAGAAAAAACTTCCATACCTTTATTTTTCTTACTACTCAAAGATTTAGAATCTTCCAACAATTCCTACAGCACAATCAAAACAATAACCTCTGATGATAACGGCACAAGCTTATCCTTCTTTACGGAAAACTGCTACTTCTTCCCCGGAATATGCCAAGTAAAATACTGGATGTTCTCCCAGAATAAAAAACATTACCTTATACGTAGCGAATACAAGTTTCACTCAACTAATTTATCAAGCGTAGACGTCCCCCTCACCTCCCAGGTGAAGTTCTTCAAAGTCAGAGAAGAAGGAAATACCCTAACTATCTACTTGACTTTCTCCAACAACGAAACTCTACCACTTACTTTCCATTTACACTAAACAAACATTTTACTTATAGACTCTCCGTAGTGAATCCTTCTTATAGCTTCGGCTAACATCGCAGAAACACTCAAAACCTTTACTCCCTCAAACTCTTCTTTTAAGGGAATCGTATCTGTTACCACAACTTCTTTAACGATACCTTCCCTAACAACGTTAGAAAGTCTTTCAACAGCTGGACCAGAAAATACCGGATGAGTGCAAGCTATATAAACTTCCGCAGCCCCTCTTTCTTTAATAGCCCTCGAAGCATTAACTATCGTTCCAGCCGTATCTATAATGTCATCTACAATTATTGCTCTTTTCCCCTCAACATCACCTATAACGTTCATCACTTCAGAAACGTTTGGTTTTGGACGCCTTTTATCTATTATAGCTATGGGAGAACCTAACACTTTTGCGAAATTCCTTGCTCTCGCAACACCTCCTATATCAGGAGAAACAACAACCGTATCTTCACCACCCAATCCCTTAGAAATGAAATAATCCAATAGAACAGGTCTTGCCTCTAAATGGTCAACAGGAATATCAAAAAATCCCTCAACCTGCTTTGCATGAAGGTCTATAACAACAATATGATTTATACCAGACGCCATAATTATGTCCGCTAAAAGTTTTGCACTTATAGGGTCCCTTGGATTAACTTTCCTATCCTGCCTCCCGTAAGCAAAGTAGGGAATAACAGCGGTAATTCTACCTGCAGAAGCTCTTTTTAAAGCATCCGCAATAATAAGCATTTCCATAATATAATCGTTAGCAGGTCTTGAAAGAGATTGAATTACAAATACATCACAATCTCTCACACTTTCATTTATAACAACCTGAATCTCCCCATCACTAAATCTTCCCACAGTAACATCAGCAAGAGGAATACCCAAATTTCCCGCTACAGCCTTAGCTAAATTAACGTTAGACGTTCCACTAATTATCTTAACTTGTCTCATAGTTCAACCTCCTTTTAAAATCCAAAACATTTTCTTTTATATTACCTTTAAAAATGGCAGACCCCGCCACTATTATATCAGCTCCTGCACTTACCACCTCAGCCACATTACTCAACTTTATTCCACCGTCTACTTCTATAAGCACTGTTAATCCTTTATCTTCAACCATTTCTTTAAGACTTTTAATTTTTTTTAGTGAAGAAGAAATAAACTTCTGTCCTCCAAAACCTGGATTCACAGACATAATAAGAACAAAATCAAGGTATTCCAGAATATCTTCAAGGAAAAATATCGGAGTAGATGGATTTATTGCTATTCCCGCCTTAGCACCCGCATTTTTAATCGTTTCTACAATCCTGTGGTGATGAACCGCTGCTTCAAAATGAAAAGACACAAAATCAGCTCCGGCTTTCACAAAATCCATTACATATTTTTCAGGTTCAACAATCATTAGATGCACATCTATGGGCATTTTAGTAACATTTCTGATTGACTCAACGACGGGAATACCAACAGTTATATTGGGAACAAATCTACCATCCATAACATCCACATGAAGAATATCCGCATCAGCAGATTCAACAATACTAATTTGTTCTCCAAGGCGAGAAAAATCGGCAGACAGTATAGAAGGAGCCAAAAGCGACATATTTCATCTCCCATCAATTCGTTCGCCCGAATTTTAGCAAAATAAAAAAGCCCCTCCATCTGGAGGGGCTCAAAGCAACAAAACAGCTTAGTTATTATTAATTTTTTCTTCTAAATCTCAAGAATCCAAGCGGTAACAGAGTCAATAAGTAAGACAATCCTCCTCCAACTCCAGCTGCCGGAGAAATAGAACATCCACTGTCATCATCTCCACCATTGTTTGTTGATTCTGATTCAGATGGTTCTTCTACAAGAGCAACAGTAACTGTATCATCACCCCTCGTTGGGTCTATTGTTGCTATTAAGGAATTTCCTGAAATTTCTGTATTAACTACACTTCCTTTGTCTGTTTTAACTGTAAGCTTACTAAGGTCAAGTCCTGTTATGTCAAATTTAACTGTAAATTTAGACGAAGCTTTTACTTCAAGCGCTGAGTAAATCTTAGAAACTTTAAGCTTACTGGCGATTTGCTTAAGAATCTCTTTTTGTGTTTCTACATTAACAATCGTGGCATTACCTTCAATAATGTTCGTGCTGATGTCAACTTTCTTTCCACTTTCAAGGTAAACCTTTATGACTGCACTTGTATCAGTGATATTTTCCAGTTCTATTTCTGAAGTCTCTACAACTGAAACCTCTTCAACAGTAGTTTCCCCAGACTCTGGATATCCGGCTGCAACCATTTCTTCTTTTATATCTTCAGCAAACGTCAATTCATCAGGTGCCCTGTCTACTTTCTTCTCAAAGTAAGTTGCATTTTCTACTTCAGGGTCATACTCAAAGTAAAGCGGAGTATTCTGGCTAAACAACGGACCTGTTAAAGCAGTTTCTCCTCTTCCTCCGTGACAATCAGCACATTTTAGCGCCTCTTCCTTGTGCCTTATGTTGTGGCTCATACCAAATGCATCCGCTGTTGCAACAATCTTAACTTCAACGTCACTTTTACCTGTCGCACTGCTTATAATTTTCTTAAGAGT
>JAMOPR010000079.1 GCA_027064485.1 Desulfurobacteriaceae bacterium
GTTAGCCAAATACGGCATAAATATAATAATGATTTCCACCTCAGAAATTAAGATATCCTGCATCATTGATGAAAAATTCACGGAATTAGCGGTAAGAGTCCTCCACGAAGCATTCGGGTTGGACAAAATTGAAAAGGAAAATTAAACATTAGCAGAGGAAACATAACGACAAACGAGGTCTCAACAATGGTTTACATCTACGACACAACATTAAGAGATGGCGCTCAGACAAGAGGCGTTTCATTCTCTTTAGAGGATAAACTAAGAATAACTCAAGCCCTCGATGATTTAGGAATTCACTACATAGAAGGTGGTTGGCCCGGCTCAAACCCGAAGGATTTAGCCTACTTTAATAAGGTTAAAAACTTAAACCTTAAAAACTCCAAAATCGTTGCATTCTCTTCAACGAAAAGAAAAAAAATTAAAGTAGAAGAAGACCCAAACATCCAACAATTAATAAAAACAGAAGTTCCAGCAGTAACGATATTCGGAAAATCGTGGGACTTACACGTAACAGAAGGTTTAAACATTTCCTTAGAAGAAAACTTAGAACTTATTTTTGAAACAATTAAATACCTGAAAAACTACTTTGATGAAGTATTCTTTGATGCAGAACACTTCTTTGACGGCTATAAATCAAATCCAGAATACGCCATAAAAACGTTAAAAGCAGCAGAAGAAGCAGGTGCCGACTGCTTAGTTCTGTGCGATACAAACGGTGGAACTTTATGGTATGAAACAGAAAAAATAATAGACAACGTTTTAAAAGAAGTAAAAACACCTTTAGGTATCCACGCCCACAACGATTCTGATATGGCAGTGGTTAACTCCCTTATAGCCGTTAAAAAAGGTGCAACTCAAGTTCAGGGAACAATTAACGGTCTGGGAGAAAGAACCGGTAACGCAAATCTTTGCTCCATAATTCCAAACTTAGTCTTAAAAATGGGAATAAAAACAATCCCCGAAGAAAACCTCAAAAAACTATACGAAGTTTCAAGACTCGTATCAGAACTCTCAAACAGACCTCACCCTGCTAATCTACCATACGTCGGCGATAACGCTTTTGCCCACAAAGCAGGCGTTCACGTCTCAGCAGTTGAGAAAAATCCCAAAATGTATGAACACGTAAAACCCGAAAAGGTAGGCAACAGAAGAAAAATTATGATTTCAGAACTCTCAGGAAGAAGTAACGTAATAAGTAAAGCAAAAGAATTAGGAATAGAACTCTCAAAAGATGCCCCAGAAGTTAAGAAAATCCTTTCCCGTATCAAAGAATTGGAAGCAAAAGGCTACCATTTCGAAGGCGCAGAAGCTTCCTTTGAACTTCTCTTAAAAGAAACGATGGGATTAACCAAAAAATATTTTGAGCTTAAAGGCTTCCGCGTTTTAACAGAAAAACGTTCGGAAGAAGAAGAAGCTTACGCAGAAGCAACGATAAAGGTTGAAATACCGGAAGAAGTAGCAAAAGAAAGGAACATAGAAGAAAGAGTAGAACACACAGCAGCCGAAGGCAGAGGTCCCGTTGAAGCTTTAGACAAAGCCCTGCGCAAAGCCTTAGAAAAGTTCTACCCATCAATAAAAGAAGTAAAACTCACAGATTATAAGGTGCGCATCCTCAACGAAGCAGCAGGAACGGAAGCTTCTCCGAGGGTTTTGATTGAGTCAACTGACGGTAAAAAGAAGTGGGGAACGGTAGGAGTATCGCCCAACATCATAGAAGCTTCATGGCTTGCTTTAGTTGACGCGCTAAAGTATAAACTGATGAAAGACGAAGAAAGGAAGAAAAGTAATGAATGATGAAGCCAAATTATTAGGAGGAGTAGGTTCTGCCCTTTTGGCTTTAGGAATAACTCCCTATGCTGGAATACTGTTTACTTTAGCAGGATTTATCCTGCTGTTAATAGCGGTAAAACAAATATCCGATAAACACAACGACAAAAACATATTTCGTAACTTTCTAACTGGAACTATCCTAAACTTAACTGGAATTGCAATAGCGTTGGTAGCTGCTACATCAACGCTCTTGAATCTCTCTTCTATATCCGACATAGATAACCTTACAGCTTTAGGAATCGGAACGTTAATAGGAATCTCCATTGCACTACTTACTTTATACGTAGCACTTGTAATTTCCGGATTACTCTTTAAAAGAACCTTCAACTCAATAGGTAAGCTGACAAATAACGATTTATTCTCCTTGGCTGGGAACCTCATATTTTGGGGAAGCTTAGCAACAATTATTCTTCTGGGCGGAATACTGATTTGGGTCGGGTGGATTTTAATTGCAATAGCCTTTTTTACTACAGAAACCAATAAGGATATGACTGAAACAGCAACAATACTTTAATAGAAGCCCCGCAAGCGGGGCTCGGGCTTAAGTGGTAGAGCTTTCTGCATCATTATAAATATCGCCAACTATAGGCTCATTAAATCCTTTAAACCCTCTAACAGTTTCAACTCTAAACTGCGTTGACCTATACCAGATATCTTCAGGAGCTTTCTTCACAGGAGTAAGCTGCCAACCCCTCATCTCTTCATAATAATCCCAGTTTACATACTCGTTAAAGTTGTGAATCAAGTCTGTTATTACTAATCCCATATCAAGGAGAACCTTCTGAATTCTTCTCCATTTATCAAGGGAAGATTCTCTCCTCGTTACACCGAAGTATCCCGCACATCTTTCAGCCTTCAGCGTAGCAACGCCTCTACCCACAAAAGCCTTTATAGCTTCTACCGTTTCAGGAGGGTCTGTAAAGAAAGTATCGTAAGCACCTACAACATCTTCCGGTAAAGGCTGTCTCAAATCGTGAACCCTCGCATCAATTCCAAGGTTATACTTATCAGAAACCTCTTTTATAAAGTTTACAAGTCTTTCATCAATTTCAAGAATCGTAACTTTCTCAGGAAGTCCAGAAAGAGCAAGTGCAATGCTCATAAGGTCATCATCACCCAAAACAATAACTTTCTTACCTCTCAAATCCCCTCTACTGTCAGCTAAAGCAACTCTGGCAAACGTATTTTCAGGAGTAACGTAACCCTGGTCAAACTGATGAATGGCTGGGGGTCTCTCTTCTTGAATTTTTAAAAACTTTTCATAAGCTTCCTTTAAGTCATCAATAACAACTCCTCTTCCCTTACATCTCGGGCAAACATGAGAAGCAAACGGCTCTATTTTTGCCTTGCTGGCAAGTTCAGCTCCAGCTTCCGTGAGGAGAATTTGGTCACCCTCAAAAACTACAAGGTCACGCTTGTTAAGAAGCTTTAAAATTTCCGCTACCAATGGAAGCGGCTCATCGGAAAGGTCAACAATCTTCCAAAAATCGGAAGATGACATTACCGCTGCAATCACTTTTTCAACGCTTCTTGGGTAGGCAGGAACTTGCGTGTTTTCCTCCGCTTCTCTTGCAATCTGCTCAAGTATTTCCATCTTCACTCCTCCTCATATACAAAGTTTGGTATCGCAAAAGCTCCGTAATGAATTTCCGGATTGTAATACTTTAATTTTCCATTATTCCTAACAAATCTTTCGTAAGCTTCTCCTAAAGCTCCAGGGTTAACTCCAAGCGGGTCTAAAGAATTAGAAGCAAAAGTGAAGCTCCACATACCAGAAGGGTATGTAGGAATAAACGCAAGGTAAGGTCTCACAATCTTAAATACTTTTTCCAATTCTCTAACAACTCGTCTATGAACCTTCCTTTGTGCAAATGGCGATTCAGATTGAGTAACAAAAACTCCGTTTTCTTTCAAAGCTCTCAAACAATCCTTATAAAACTCTTCCTCATACAAAACTTTAGAAGGTCCTACAGGGTCAGAGCAATCAACAATTATGACATCGTATTCGTTTTCCTTATCCTTAACAAACTCCCTACCATCATCAAAAATCAGGTTAACTCTCTCATCCTCAAGTTTACTGGCTATAGAAGGAAATTCCCTCTTTGCAACCTCCACAACCTCCCTATCTATCTCCACCATATCAACCCGTTCAACTCCGTGCTTCAAAACCTCCCTAACAGTTCCTCCATCTCCTCCACCTATAACCAATACTTTTTCAGGAACAGAATTCATGGTAAAAAACGCAGGATGAACTATCATTTCGTGATATACAAATTCATCTTTTTCTGTCGTTTGCACAGCACCATCTAAAACTAACATCTTTCCAAAGTCTACAGTATTCAAAATTGCTATTTCTTGAAAAGGCGTCCTAAAAGAACGGGCGTTTGTCACTTTAAACGTCAATCCGGTTCCCTGCAGCTCCATACCTTCACCGTTGTAATATTCCGTAAACCAAAGCATCTCTACCCCCAAAATTTCAAAATAAGCTCTCTGACGATTTTCGCAGCTAAAGCCTGCGTAGTTCCAGAAGGGTCATAGGGAGGCGAAACCTCTACAACATCAAAACCGACAACTTTCACGGCAGGTAATTTATAAATAGCTTCAAAGAATTCAAGCGGAGAAAATCCCCCCACCTCCGGCGTCCCCGTCCCCGGGGCAAAAGCAGGGTCAAAGAAATCGATATCAACAGTAAAATAAACAGGTAATCTCTCATCTATCAGCACATCAGCAAGCCTTTCAGGAGTTTTAAGATAAGTAATCTTCTCACAACTCTTCATAAGCTCAAACTCTTTCTTTGTTCCACTCCTTATCCCAACTTGAACCAACTTACAACCAAGTTCCAAAATTCTCCTCATAACGCA
Source organism: Desulfurobacteriaceae bacterium (assembly GCA_027064485.1). Classification (GTDB taxonomy): domain Bacteria; phylum Aquificota; class Aquificia; order Desulfurobacteriales; family Desulfurobacteriaceae; genus Desulfurobacterium_B. The sequence goes on from JAMOPR010000079.1 coordinate 4,695, forward strand.
GGCGTGAGAAAACTTAGTTCCCAAATACTCATCTCTCAAATCAGCATGAGCATCAAACTGGACAATACAAAGCTCACCGTATCTATCAACTAAAGACTTAACAACAGGATAAGTTACAGAATGTTCCCCTCCAAGCATAACAGGATACTTTACGTCCTTCATAAAATCCGTAACAGACTCAATCATACTTTCAACAGTAACACCGCAATCAACATTTCCCGCATCAACAAAATCAAGGTCTTCAAGGCTTTTATCAAGCTCAGGGCTGTAATCCTCTAAATTCTCCGAAAAAAACCTTATACCGTCAGGGGCAAAACGCGCTCCCGGTCTAAAACAGGTTGTAGAATCAAAAGGAATACCAAAAATAACGATATCTCCTCTATCAGAAGAACACAAAAACTCCATAACAAGCTCCTTAATGGTAGAATTACAAAAATCGTATTGGATATAAAAATGGAATTCAAGCTCAGAGGAACAAACGTAATAGCGATAGAACTTATAACGGATAATACCAACTTCAGCGTGGAAAAAATAAAACAATTTATATCAGAAAAAAAGCAAATACTTAAAGGAACGAGATTTATCATCTCAGTAGAAAACTACACCTTAAATGAAACAGAACTTGACTCGTTAATAGACTTCTTCCGAAAAACTCCAGAAATCTTTTTTTGTGGCTTTAAAACAAACCTAAAAGAAAACAGGGAACTCTGCATAAAAAAGGGGATTCCCTGCGACATCTCAAGTATGGAATTGGAAAAAATCGAGGAACGCTCCGCAGCAGAAGAAATTAAGTTTATTAGGAAAACACTCCGTTCAGGTGATAAAATATCCTCATCAGGCGATATTATTATAATGGGGAACGTTAATCCAGGAGCGGAGGTAGAAGCAGGAGGAAACGTCTATATTATGGGAGACTTAAGGGGGATAGTAAAAGCTGGAATAGGGAAAACAGAAGGGGAGGTTAGAGCTCTGTTTTTCCAGGCACCAAGGCTGGAAATCTGCGGAAAAGAATTTACTTTTAATAGAAAAGAAAAATACTTAAACTTCAAAGCAAAAGTAAAAGGCATCCATCAAACCATAGAATACTACAAAGACAGGAAGGGAAAAAATGGCTGATAAGGTAATCTGCGTTACATCAGGAAAGGGAGGAGTAGGTAAAAGCACAGTAACCGGCAACTTGGCAACTGCTTTAGCAGCAAAAGGTTACAAGGTTGTCGCAATAGACGCAGATATCGGACTTCGAAACCTTGACCTCATACTGGGACTTGAAAACAGAATCGTATACGACATCGTTCACGTTATAGAAGGCGTATGTCCTGTTGAAAAAGCACTGGTAAAAGACAAAAGAACAAAGAACTTATACTTACTTCCTGCCGCTCAAACAAAAGATAAAAGCGCAGTAAAACCTGAAGATTTAGTTGCAATAGTAGAATCCTTAAGGAACAACTTCGACTTTATATTCATAGATTCTCCTGCAGGTATAGAAGAAGGATTCAAAACGGCAGTTACCCCTGCAGATACAGTCATAGTAATTGCAAACCCTGAAATGGCTTCCATAAGAGATGCCGATAGAGTAACAGGGCTCTGCAGCGCAATGGGAAAACCGGAACCAAAACTTATTGTAAACAGGCTTGACCCTAAAAAAGTAGAAAAAGGAGATATGTTAGATGCAGAAGATGTCGTCCAAATATTAGGACTGGAACTTTTAGGCATAGTTCCAGAAGATAAGGAAATGGTTTCTTACATAAACAGAGGAGAACCTGCCGTTCTGTCCGAAACTTCAATAGCAGGAAAGGCACTGAGAAACATAGCCGAAAGACTCTTGGGTAAAGAAGTTCCCTTTTTAGAATTAAAAGCCGAAGGGGAAGGAATTTTAAACAAAATAAAGAAACTATTCGGAGGGACTTAAAGAATGGGATTTATGGATAGATTAAGAGATGCCTTCAGAAAACCTCCGGCAAAAGAGGTCGCCAGACAGAGACTTCAGCTAATACTAAAATACGACAGAGCAGGACTACCGCCGAATGCCATCAACGCAGTTAAAGATGCCATACTAAACGCATTAAAAGATTTCCCTTTCATAGATGCATCGGGAGTAACCATCAATATATCCGAAGGTGATACAGATAGAGAAAAGATAGAAATAGAAGTGCCCGTAAAAAACAACTAAAATAAAAAGCCCCCAAAACGGGGGCTTTAGTTTCCATGTAAACTCTCAACAACTATTCAGCAGTTTCTTCCTTCTCTTCAACCAACATAACGATAGCTGTAGGAGCAGCATCTCCCTTTCTGTAGTCGTAGTGGAAAAATCTTGTATATCCACCATTCCTGTTCTTATACTTCGGCGCTATCTCGTTAACAACCTTGTAAGCCACGTCCTTTCTCGTAACAATTCTCAGCACGTCCCTTATTGCCTTTACTTTATCTTCCTGTTTCCCTTTAGTTATCACCTTGTCTGCAAGTCTCCTAAGTTCTTTAGCTCTCGCAACAGTAGTAACTACCTTACCGTGCTCCATAAGGTCAGTTACAAGATTTCTAAGCATTAACATTCTATGTTCAGTAGGTCTTCCTAACTTCTTTCCTTTTACTCTATGTCTCATTCTTTCCCACCTCCAAGCTCAAATCCGAGAGAAGCTAAGAATTTCTCTATCTCCGCAAGAGATTTTTTACCAAGACCTTTCATACCCTCAAGCTCTTTCTTTGTAAGTTTAAGAAGGTCTCCTACAGTTTCTATACCGTTATCCATAAGCACTTTAAGGGCTCTTCCTTTTAGTCCTGCTTCTTGAAGAGTTTGAGAATAAACCTCTGGTTTTTCCTCTTTCGTCTCTTCAGGTTGAGTAGTAGCAAATATAACCTCAACCAACTTATCCCTTATCGTAGAGAAATGCTCTATAAGTATGTTAGATGCCCTAACGACGGCATCCTTCGGAGAAATACTGCCGTCGGTCCAAATTTCCATAGTTAACTTGTTGTAGTCTGTTCTTCTTCCAACCCTCGTATCTTCCACTTTAAATGCCACTTTCTTTATAGGGGAAAAGTCCGCATCTAAAGGTATCCAACCTATTGTAGAAATGTCAAAAATCTCTTGAATGTCTTCAGAAAGAACAAACCCTTTACCTTTATCTATCCTAAGATGTATCTCTATCTCCGAATTCTCATTATCAAGAGTAGCTATCTCAACATCAGGCGTTAAAAGCTCTACTTGAGAAGGAAGTTCGAAATCTCTGGCGTAAACTTTTCCTGGTCCCTTCTTTTTCAACTCGATAAAAACAGGACCATCACCGTGAAGAACAAACCTTAACTGCTTAAGGTTAATAACTATCTCTGTAACATCTTCCACAACACCGGGAAGAGTAGTAAACTCGTGATAAGCTCCTTCGAACTTAACTGCCGTAGGAGCTGCTCCCTCAATAGAAGAAAGGAGAACTCTCCTGAGAGCATTACCGATGGTAGTTCCGTAGCCCTTCTCAAGAGGTTCAACCACGAATCTACCGTAGGTATCGGAATGTTCCTCCCAGACGAACTTCTCAGGAGTTATAAACTCAACCATTATTTCCTCCAATTTTCAGTTAGCTATTACTTGGAGTAAAGCTCAACAATAAGGTGTTCTTGAACAGGAATCTCTATTTCATCTCTTGTAGGTTCTGCCTTAACAACTCCTTTAAAGTTTTCAGCGTCAAGCTCAAGCCAGGACGGAATACCTCTCCTTTGGGCAAGTTCAATACCTTCTTTAATTTGAGGAATATCTCTACTTTTCTCCTTTACTTCAATTACATCTCCCGGCTTTACAAGGTAAGAAGGTCTGTCAACTTTTTGCCCGTTAACCAAAATGTGACCGTGAACTACAAGTTGACGAGCATGACGGTGGGATTTTCCGAAACCAAGTCTGTAAACAACGTTATCGAGCCTACTTTCAAGAAGCTTTAACAAGTTCTCACCTGTCTGTCCTCTCATACGTTCAGCCATTTCATAGAAGCGCCTAAACTGTCTTTCCCTTACACCGTAGTAATACTTAACCTTCTGCTTTTCCATAAGCTGACGAGCGTAGTAGGAAATTTTCCTACGGGAACGACCATGTTGTCCGGGAGGATAAGGTCTTCTATCAGTAATTGCCTTACCTTTTTGAGACTTTTCCTCGCCAACGTATATGTTAACACCAAGACGCCTTGCAATACGCCACTTAGGACCTGTATATCTTCCCATCTACTACCTCCATTACACTCTTCTTCTTTTTGGTGGTCTGCAACCATCGTGAGGAATAGGAGTAACGTCCTTAATGGCTTTCACGTTAAGACCTGTAGCAGCAATAGCTTTAATAGCTGTTTCCCTACCACCACCGTTACCCTTAATTCTTATCTCTACATCCTTAACTCCAAACTCCTTCATAGCCCTCTCTGCAGCCTTTGTAGCAGCAAGCTGGGCAGCATAAGGTGTGCTCTTTCTTGTTCCTTTAAAGCCAACAGTTCCGCCGCTTTCCCAGCAGAGAGTATTACCTTCTTTATCAGTAAAGGTAACAATAGTATTGTTAAAACTTGTTTGGATATGAGCTATAGCAAAACCCACCGTTCTCTTTTGTCTCTTTTTGGAACCTTTTTTGGCTCTTGCCATTAATTACCTCCTAAATGATTACTTCTTAGGTGCTTTCTTCTTACCAGCAACGGTTTTTCTTGGACCTTTACGGGTTCTTGCATTGGTTCTTGTTCTTTGTCCTCTTACGGGAAGCCCGAGTCTATGACGCACTCCCCTGTAACACCCAATTTCTATCAGTCTTTTGATGTTCATAGCAATTTCTTTTCTAAGGTCACCTTCTACCTTGTATTCTGTCTCTATGATTTTCCTTATCTTGGCTATCTCTTCTTCAGTAAGGTCTTTGACCCTTTTTTCCGGGTCAATCCCAGCTTTTTCACAAATCTTAAAGCCAGATTTAATACCAATACCATAGATGTAAGCCAAAGAGTAAGGAACTTTTTTGTTATCAGGAATATCCACTCCTGCTATCCTTGCCACCTCTTTCCTCCTTACTTACCTTGTCTTTGTTTGTGCTTCGGGTTTTCACAAATAACCCTCACAACACCCTTTCTTCTAATAATCTTGCACTTTGGACAAATCTTTTTCACAGACGGTCTTACCTTCATCTGCTACCTCTCTAAATTAAATTTTATGTGCCTTCAGCCGCGGTATATAAAGGGACGGTTTATCCTTTCCTGAAAACTATTCTTCCCCTCGTTAAATCATAGGGACTCAGCTCAACGACCACACGGTCGCCTGGCAAAATTCTGATAAAGTGAACCCTCATCTTTCCTGAAGCGTGAGCCAAAACTTGGTGACCATTATCAAGTTCAACTTTAAAATATGCATTAGGAAGCGCTTCCACTACTTTCCCTTCTACTTGAATTCCTTTTTCCTTCGCCATAAACACAGCTCCGTAAAATGTTCTTTTTAAATTGCGGACATAATTATAGTCCCTTCTTCGGTAATAGCAACATCGTGTTCAAAATGAGCAGACAACTTTCCATCTTTAGTAACCACAGTCCATCTGTCCCGTTTCACCTTTACTTTACCTGTTCCCTCGTTTACCATAGGTTCAATGGCAAAAGTCATACCAGGTTCTAAGGTAATGTTAGGATACCCTTTATATACATAGTTGGTTATCTGCGGTTCTTCGTGAAGAGAACGACCTATACCGTGCCCAGCATAACCTCTTGTAACGTTAAAACCGTGAGATTCTACAAACTTTTGAATTGCCCTGGATATATCTATAAGTTTTCCACCTGCTTTTGCCGCTTCAATACCCTTATAAAGAGATTCTTTCGTTACATCAATAAGCTTCTGGGCAGTTTCACTTATCTTACCAACAGGCACAGTTACAGCTACATCCCCCACCCATCCGTTAACAATCGCTCCAAAATCGAGACTAACTATGTCTCCTTCTTTAAAAACTTTCTTTTTAGTTGGCAAGCCGTGAACCACCTCTTCATTAACAGAAACGCAAATTGCTCCCGGAAAACCGCCGTATCCCAAAAAAGCAGGTTTCACACCGTATTCCTTGCAGTAACTGCGAGCAAGTCTATCCACATCTAAAGCAGTCATTCCCGGAGCAACTTGTTCTGCTATCTTCAAAAGAATTTCCATAGTAGTAGCCGCAGCAGTTCTTAAAGCTGCTATTTCATCTGCAGATTTCAAAATAATCCCGTGCTTATTTTTAACCATTTAAGCCTAAAGTCTCCTCAATTTTTTTAGTTATTTCATTAATATCGCCTACGCCGTTAATTTCAACCAACAACCCTTTAGCAGTATAGTAATCTATCAACGGAGCCGTTTGCTCTCTATAAACTTTCAAACGATTTCTTATTATCTCTTCAGTATCGTCAGCCCTACCGCGAGCTAACAGTCTTTTTACTATTTCTTCATCATCAACGTTAAGATAAATAACCTTATCCAAAGGCATTCCCAACTCTTCAAGCAACTTATCCAAAGCCTCAGCTTGAGGTAAAGTCCTTGGAAAGCCATCTAAAAGGAAACCATTTCTTTTAACATCTTCTTGAGAAAGCCTTTCTCTAATTATTCCGATAATAATCTCATCGGGAACAAGTTCACCCTTATCCATATACTCCTTAGCTACCTTTCCTAATTCCGTTCCTTCCTTAACAGCAGCTCTCAAAATATCCCCTGTAGATATATGAGGAACGTTGTATTTTTCAGCTATTCTCACTGCCTGAGTGCCTTTTCCCGCACCCGGAGGACCTAAAAACACCACCTTTATCATCTTATACCTCCCAAATTAGCTCGCATTCTACCCCTCCTTTTTCTACCCAAAAACCCTTCGTAAGAAAAGGAAAGAGCAAAAGCTTCCATTCTTCTTAAAGTATCAAGAGCAACTCCAACAACAATCAGAATAGAAGTTCCACCAAAATAGAAAGGTAGTTGCATTCGATTGGTAATTATAATCGGAATAACTGCAACAAGTGTTAAGAAAATAGCTCCTGCAAAAGTCAATCTGGAAACAATTCTATCTAAATACTTTGCAGTATCTGTTCCTGCCCTTATACCGGGGATAAAACCGCCAGCTTTGTTCAAATTTTCTGCAATATCTTCAGGATTAAAGATGATGGCAGTGTAAAAGTAGGTAAAGAAGAAAATTAAAACTGCGTAAAGAACCAGATATGCAACAGAACCAGGTTGAAGGAAATTATAGATGGTTTGAGCTATAGGATGGTGAACAAACCTTGCCACAGTTGCCGGAAACATCAGAACAGATGCTGCGAAAATAATAGGTATAACGCCTGCAGGATTCAACTTTATAGGAAGATAACTGGAATAACTCCCTAAAGCTTGGGCTCCTGCTGTTCTTCTTGCGTATTGAAGAGGAACTCTCCTTTCTGCTTCCTGAATATAAACAATTGCAGCTATCATCGAAAGGATGATAACGACAACGCCAATTACTTTAAACAGAGAAATATCCCCGTTTTTTAATTCTGTAAATAACGCAATAACAGCATTAGGTATCCTCGAAACTATACCTGCAAAAATAAGAATAGACATCCCGTTACCAATACCTTTAGCCGTAATTTTTTCTCCAAGCCACATAAGGAAAGTGGAACCGGCCGTTAAACATAGAACGCAAGTGAGTATAAAAGTAAACCCATAATTAGGAACCACCGGCAACCCGGATGGACTCGTCATTCCTTTCAAACCTATAGCTATACCCAACGATTGGATAAAAGCCAACAAAACTGCACCGTAACGAGTATACTGATTTATCTTCCTGCGTCCGTATTCACCTTCCTCCTTGGCTAACTTCTCCAGAGAAGGAAAAGCAACTGTTAAAACTTGCATTATAATGGCTGAACTAATGTAAGGCATAACTCCAAGGGCAAAAATTGTAAGCTTACTCAGTGCGCCACCAGAAAAAACATCCATAAAACCCAAAACTGTTCCCTGTGCTTGATGAAAAAATTCGGAAAGTGCACGGACATTAACGCCGGGAGTAGGAATATGCGCTCCCAGCCTGTAAACAGCCAGGAGCAGCATCGTAAAGATAAATCGTTTTTTAAGCTCTGGAACTTCCTTGATATTAAAAATTATCTTAGAAAGGTTCATTGTTTAGCTCCTTAAGCTATCTCCTCACAAACACCACCTGCTGCTTCAATCTTTTCCTTAGCAGAAGCAGAAAACTTATGAGCTTTAACGGTAAATTTCTTTGTAACTTCACCGTCTCCTAAAATTTTCACAGGGAGGTTTTTCTTAACCAAACCCACTTCTTTTAAAACTTCAGGAGTAATAACAGCACCTTCTTCAAACTTTTCATTTAAATCTTTTACATTCACTATGGCATATTCCTTCTTAAACGGAGCGTTGGAAAATCCTCTTTTTGGAAATCTCATATACAGAGGAGTTTGTCCACCTTCAAATCCCGGTCTCGTTCCACCTTTCCATCCAGACCTTGCCGTCTGTCCTTTTTGACCTCTACCGGAGGTCTTACCGTGACCGGAACCGTGACCTCTACCAACTCTCTTCTTTTCTCTAACTGCTCCAGGATTTGGTTTCAAATTATGTAATTCCAATCCCATCTTACTCCTCCACAGGTTCAACTTTTATAAGTTCTTTAACTTTATCTATCATCCCTTCAATAGCAGGATTAAGTTCTTTAATGGTAGTAGCTCCTCTTTTGTGAAGACCAAGAGCAGCTAATGTAGCCTTTTTTCTTTTACTTTTACCAGCTAAACCTCTCACGAGAGTTATCTTAACCTTAGCCATTATTACCTCCTGATAATTTCACCTTCCTTTGTGATTCTTCTACCCGGCAACTTCCAGCGTTTACGCAACTCTTCCACCGGAACGCCGCGAAGTTTTGCGAATTCTTCAGGAGTTTTGAGCTGCTCAAGCCCCTTAAGAACCGCCCTAACAACAGTATGAGGGTTTGTTGAACCGATAACCTTGGTCAAAACGTCAGTAACACCAGCAGACTCAAGAACGGCACGAACAGGAGCTGAAGCGATAACTCCGGTACCAGGAGCAGCCGGTCTCATTATAACTTTTGAACCACCAAACTTAGCCTCAACTTCAAACGGAATAGTTCCATCAACAACTGGAACTTTTATTAAATTCTTCTTCGCATCTTCAACAGCTTTCCTTATAGCATCTGGAACTTCAGCTGCTTTTCCTCTACCAAAGCCGACAACACCTTTCCCGTCACCTACAACAACGAAAGCCGTAAAGCTAAACTTTCTACCACCGGTAACAACTTTGGCGTTCCTGTTAATATGAACAAGTCTTTCTTTTAATTCAAGTCCTTCCGGTCTTACTCTCTCAGCCATCAATACCTCCTTTAAAATTCAAGTCCACCTTCTCTTGCTCCTTCGGCAAGAGCCTTAATTCTACCGTGGTATATAAAACCACCACGGTCAAAAACTACTTTCTTAATACCCTTTTCTAAAGCCCTTTTGGCTATGAGTTTTCCAACTTCACGGGCTTCTTCCGTTTTAGTAAGCTCTGGCAACTTAGGTCTTAACTCTTTATCAAGGGTAGAAGCAGCTACCAAAGTAACTCCGTTTACATCATCTATTATCTGAGCATATATGTGCTTAAGGCTTTTATAAACAGCCAATCTTGGTCTTTCTGGTGTGCCAAAAATCTTCTTTCTGACTCTTCTGTGTTTTTTAGCTATTCTCTCACGTCTTGTTAACTTTGCCATCTCCACTCTCCTTATTTAGTGTTACTTCTTGGCAGACTTACCAGCCTTGAGAATGATTCTCTCGCCTCTGTATCTAATACCTTTACCTTTATAAGGCTCAGGTGGTCTGAAGGAACGAATTTCAGCAGCTACCTGACCTACCTTCTGTTTGTCTATACCGCGAACGAAAATGTTGTTATCTCTGTCAACCTCAATTTGGATACCCTCAGGTATCTTGTAAAGAACAGGATGAGAGAAACCAAGATGAAGTTCGAGAGTATTACCTTTAACAAAAGCCCTATAACCAAGACCTTTTACTTCCAGAACTTTTTCAAATCCTTTAGAAACTCCAATAACCATATTGTTAATAAGGGCTCTCGTTGTTCCGTGCAAAGCTCTCATCTGCTTTTCATCATTAGGTCTTTCAACGATAACCTTGTTATCTTCAACCTTAATAGTAAGCTTAGGGTTAAACGTATACTCAAGCTGTCCCTTAGGACCTTTAACTACTACGTGGTTTCCAGGTTTAACTTCAACAGTTACTCCCTGTGGTATTTCAACCGGCAACCTTCCAATTCTTGACATCTTTCCACTCCTTCAATGGTTTTACCATACGTAACAAAGAACTTCTCCACCAACGCCCATCTTCCTGGCTTTATAACCAGGAATAATTCCTTTGTTGGTAGAAAGAATAGCTACTCCAAGCCCTGCTTTTACAAGGGGAATTTCGTCTTTTCCAACGTAAATTCTTCTACCAGGCTTGGAAACTCTCTTAATTTCGTTAATTACTCTTTCTTTGTTAGGTCCATACTTCAGATAAACGCGAATAATCTTCTTTTTATTGCTCGGGTCTTTAGCCTTCTTAAAAGGTTCTTCGATTATCTCGTAATCTTTTATAAATCCTTCCTCTTTAAGGATTTTAGCTATTGCTTCGTTAACCTTGGAATACGGAGCATCAGTATACTCGTGGTAAACCAAGTTAGCGTTCCTTATTCTGGTAAGGAAATCTGCCAGTGTATCCATCATCATGACTTGCTTACCTCTCTCCTAAAGTTTTTACCAGCTTGCTTTTTTGACGCCGGGGATTTTCCCCTGAAGAGCAAGTGTTCTAAAGCATAATCTACACATACCAAACTCTCTTATAAAACCGCGAGGACGTCCGCAAAGAGGACATCTATTATACTTTCTAACTTTAAACTTCGGTTCTTTTTGAGCTTTAACAATCAACGCCTTTCTTGCCATAACTCCTCCTAATTTATTTCCTGAATGGGAAACCTAAGAGTTCTAATAAAGCTTTCGCTTCTTCGTCAGTTTCAGCAGTTGTTACGATGGTAATATTCATACCTCTAATCTTATCTACTTTATCGTAGTCAATTTCGGGGAAAACTGTTTGTTCTTCAAGTCCAAAGTTGTAATTTCCCCTACCGTCAAAAGATTTCGGAGAAAGACCTTTGAAGTCTCTAACCCTTGGAAGAGCAATCGATATAAGCCTGTCAAGGAACTCCCACATTCTATCTCTTC
>JAMOPR010000080.1 GCA_027064485.1 Desulfurobacteriaceae bacterium
TCATCATCACATCACCAAAAGGATAAGCAAGTTCTCCATATTCCTTAAACAAAAACCTGTTAGGTCCCGCTATCAAAACTTTCTCAGGACTAACAGGTTCAAAAACTAAAGACCCGTGCCCACCATCCTCATAAACTTCTTCAAAAGTTAGTTCAGCACGACAAAGTTTTTCTATTAATTCTTTTAGCTTATCAGGAGTAAGTAACCTGGTATGATGTTCAAAAATTCCAGCTATTAAACCGTTCTTTATACTTACTCCTAAGGTATGACCATTACCTACATCAAGTCCTACAAATTCATCGATACCAATATCCTGAGCGTAAGCCAAAATTCCACAAACAGAGGCTATTTTACTGTCTACCACAAATCCATGTAAGTTCATTTCTTCCAACTGTTCAAGTATAGAATCAAAACGGCTAAAAATACCTGTCTTTTCCGTTATGTAAAAATCAAAAGGATTTCTACTTTTGCTCAAAAACTCTTTCAACAACTGAAATCTTGTAATCCTATCACTCTGTCCTTTTACGAAACCGTGGTCCTGGCAAGCAACACCTAAAACTTGAAAGCCTTCTTTAAAACCTGAAAACTCCAAGATTGACTTATAAAGGTCATACTCGATATCCTGAAAGAAAAAGTCTGGCTTTTCTATCTCATCTACAATTCTAAAACCATAATTCTTAACTTCTTCAATATCATCCCTTATTGTCCTTGCAAATTTTTTAGACAAAACAACTTCCACTCCCTCTTTTAAAAGAGAAAGCAAAACTTTTTTAAGTGGTCCACCTCCCATTACCCTTCCATCTATCTTCAGAAACTTCTTCTTCCATCTTCTTAACTCAAAAGAATATTTAGTAGTGGGAGAGGGAAAAACAGCCTTTACCCAATTTTCAGGATTTTTTCCTTCTAAAGGGATTAAAATATCTTGTGTTCCTTTACCTATATCAACAAAAACAGACAACATATCTACCTCCTCTAAAATTACTGCTAATTCTAACAATTAAGATTAAATTTAGATGGCATCAAATTGAAGAGAAGGAGGAAATATGTTTGATATTGCCGACGAGGCATTTCAGGGAGCTGTTATAAAAGTTATAGGCGTAGGCGGCGGAGGAAACAATGCAGTAGCAAGAATGCTTGAAAAAGGAATAGAAGGCGTCGAGTTCATAGCTGTAAACACCGATGCACAAGTCCTCTCAAGAATACAAGTCCCCATTAAAGTCCAAATAGGGGAAAAGCTAACTAAAGGTCTGGGCGCCGGCGGTAAACCAGAAATCGGCGAACAGGCTGCCCTCGAAGATGAACCTAAAATCAGAGAGGTTTTGGAAGGTTCCGATATGGTGTTCGTTACCGCCGGTATGGGCGGAGGCACGGGAACAGGTGCCGCACCTATCGTGGCTAAAATCGCCAAGGATATGGGTATATTAACTGTCGGTGTTGTTACAAGACCTTTCGATTTCGAAGGTAGAAAAAGGCATGAATACGCCGAAGCCGGCATTAAAAGATTAAAGGAGTTTGTGGATACTTTGATGGTTATCCCTAATCAGAAACTTCTCACCGTTGCTCCGAAAGATATGAGCATACTGAATGCTTTCAAGTTAGCAGATAACGTTTTATACCAAGCAGTTAGGGGCATAACCGAAGTCATTACAAAGCCGGGACTCATTAACCTTGATTTCGCGGACGTAAAAACCGTAATGCACAGCGGGGGATATGCTCTGATAGGCATCGGTGAAGCAAGCGGCGAAGATAGAGCGCTAACCGCGGCAAGAAAAGCTATAGACAACCCTCTCCTTGAAAACGTTCAAGTTGAAGGTGCAAGCAGAATACTCGTGAACATCACAGGAGGACCAGACCTTACCCTTGACGAAGCCTACGCTGCCGCAGGTCTAATCAAGGAAAGGGCAAAAAGAGATGATACGAACTTCTTCTTCGGCGTAAACGTCAACCAAGATATGGAAGGCTCAATAGAGGTAACCGTAATAGCTACAGGTTTTGATGAAAAGGGAAGACCTATCCCTGGATTTACGGCAAGAGCGGCTTCTTCACCTTCTTACACGGGAGCACCTTTCCAAACCCACGATACGATGGAAACCCTTGACATAGACCTTCAAAAGATACTTGAACAGCTGAAAGAGGAAGACTAAGGAGGTGAAATTTTAGTTTCGCTTTAATTGATGGTTGTTGTCACCTTCAGCTGGGAAAAGACGATTTAAAGGTCTGCCTTATATACCCCGGTGAAGAGCGGGTTGGAATTTCCAGCCTGGCAATTCACCGGGTTTACTCTTTAATTAACAGCGTTGAGGGAGTTTCCTGCGACCTCTACTTTTCCGACTCTTCACAATCGCTGTTTTTGGGATTACCCCTGAGAGAGTTCGATATTGTAGCTATATCTGTAACTTACGAAAACCATCTTTTTACAATATCCAAAGTTTTAGAAAGAGCCGGTATTCCGCCGCTGAGGGCGTGGAGGGAAAAGGAGGATTTTCCGATAATTTTCGGTGGCGGAATAGGTCTATACTACAATCCTGCCCCCTTTTTGCCCGTTTTTGATGCTATTTACCTGGGGGAAGCCGAAGGGAGATTAGAGAAACTCTTCCATAAGCTTAAAGAAAAAGGATTTTCTGCTTTTTACGATTTCAATAACGTAATAGTTTCCCAAGAATACAGATATATTTACAACGAAGAAAATAAACTCATCAGAATAGAAGGAGAAAAAAGGAAAATTTTCCGCTCCCCTCACTTTCCAACCGCACCTTCCCACTCGTGCTTCCTAACAGAAGATACGGCATTCAAAGATATGTTCCTTATAGAACTTAACAGAGGTTGCACAGAAAAGTGCAGATTCTGCGTTGCTGCTTATATGGGGTTACCTTACAGAGAAAAACAGATAGAGGTGGTAGAGAAAGAAATTCAATTGGCTTCAAAATACAGCGATAAAGTTGGTTTAATAGGTGCAGGCGTAACCGATTATTCAAAGATGAAACATTTATACGAAATCCTAAAAAAACATAACATGAAAGCTTCCTTCTC
>JAMOPR010000081.1 GCA_027064485.1 Desulfurobacteriaceae bacterium
AAACGGTTATCGAAAAAGTTATAGAAGCTCTTTCACCTTTTAACGAAATCTTGATAGTAACGAAAAATCCCCCCAAATTCCCTTCAACTCTACTAAGAAAACCAAAAGTTAAATTAGTAACAGAAATCTTTACAGAACAGTCACCTCTATACGGAATTTTTACCGCCCTAAAATATTCAACTTTTGAAAAAATTTTATTAGTTCCCGGTGATGCTCCCTTTCTTTCTTCTCCATTCCTTTACCGTTTTGCTCAAACAGAAGCACCTGCTTTCATAACAAACGGCGACAAAAAGCATTACCTAATCTGCACGTTAAAAAAAATTCACATAACGGCAGCAGAAGAATTGATAAAAGAAAACATACACCGAGTAGCTAAACTTCACGAAAGGATAAAAAGTAAAGAAGTGAATTTTAACCGGTTTAGAATTTTCGACTATAGAGAAAGGTCGCTTATTAATGTAAACAGAAGGGAGGATTTTTATGAAGCTATCTACCGATAAAGTAATCAAAAAACTTAAAGAAAGAGCCAATCCCGAAAATTTAGGAATGATACTGGTTCACAACGGCATCGTTAGAGGAACCTCAAAGTCCGGCAGAAAGGTTAACGGAATGAAGTTAATCTGCGACAGAGAAAAACTGGGCAAAACCATTCAGGAACTTGAAAAAAAAGAAGGCATAGAAGGAATAGAAGTAGTAATAAACGAAGGAAATTTAAAAGTAGGCGACACAATAATGATAGTAGCAGTAGCCGGAAGCTACCGCTCAACGGTAATTCCCGTATTCGAAGAACTACTGACTAAACTCAAAACCGAAATTTTGAAAGAGGTAGAAATTTAAAGGAGGAGTGATAACTTTAAATTCTCCTCCAAACAGCCGAGATATCTACTTTAAAAGGACAGTCAATTTTAAACGTAAAGGACTCTGAATTGCTATCAAAAACCTTTTCAAATTTTCCATTTTTCAGCTCAAAAACTCTCATCTTCTTAATGTTCGGATAAACAAGGGCATAGAATTTCACTTTTTCCCTTTCATAAAGAGAAAACTTTATCTCCTCATCTTTAAAAGAAGTCGCCTTCGACACTATCTCAAAGATTACTTCTGGCGTTTTTTTAAGGTGTTCTTCAAGTTCTACTTTTCCACAAACCACTACTAAATCAGGTCTTACCACTGTTCTTTCGTCTATTATCCAATCAATTTCCTGACAGACATAACATCCCTTAGGACAATTTTCAAGTTGCTCCTCTATTTGCTTTGCTATAAGAAGTGATATTCTCTGATGTTTCCAAATAGGAGAAGGAGCCATAGCATAAGGAACACCATTTATTAGTTCCCAATCCCCCTCCCAGAACTTATAATCTTCCACAGTATAACGAGGTAAGAATTCCTTAGCAGTTGCCACAATACCCCCTTCCAACATTGCTATCTATTCCTAAAATTATCCATAACATACAACCCGTCAACTTCTAAGGCGAAATTTTTTAAACAGCTTAAGCAACGTCTCCTCATAAATTTCCCTGATTACTTCCTCTTTGTTTGATATATAACAAATTAAAATATATACCAAAAACTTTCTGGTGAAGAGCACTCAAAAAGCTTAAAATTCCGCTACTATGGGAAAAACAGTAATCACAACCCACAAAAACATGGATTTAGACGCTTTAGGTGCAGTTTTAGCCGCATCAAAACTTCATCCAGAAGCAGAAATCGTTTTACCGGATACAAAAGGCAGCGACGTCATAAAACTCCTAAGCGAAAATGAAGACGTAATAAACTACACAGAAGAAAGCTCATTTGAAGGAAAAATAAAAAAACTCATAATCGTTGACACAGATTCCATAGACAGAATACCAGAAAACGTTAAAAAAAATCTTTTAGAAAACGTAGAAATAATCGTTTACGACCACCACTCAGGCACCTTTGACACCAAAACAAAAGAATTTCATTTTAAAAGAACAGGTTCTGTAACGTCACTATTAACCCTCACCTTAAAAGGAAAGAAAATAATTCCCTCACCCGTTGAAAGCTCCGTAATGCTAACAGGTATCTACTCCGATACAGGTAGTTTTAAGTTTCCTGGCACTACTCCTCTTGATTTCATAGCTGCTGCATATCTACTAAGTTGCGGTGCAAATCTTGAATTTGTCAAAAGATACCTCCCTCAAGAACTTACGGAAGAAGAGTTAAGTTATCTAAAAACTTTAATAGATAACCTCAACGTTACAGAAATAAACGGAAACCGCATAGGTATAACCTACGCAAGATTTGACAGTTACATTGGAGATATAGCTCACCTAATAAGTAAACTGATAGAAATAACGGGGCTCCCTGCAATAATAGGCGCAGTAGAAGTGGAAAAAACAACCTTTCTTATAGGAAGGTCACGCTCGCCCAAAATTGACGTGTCGAAAGTAGCAACAGCCTTCGGTGGAGGCGGACACAAAGAAGCAGCATCAGCAGCAATAAAAGAAAAAACAGTTTTCGAAGTTTTAGAAAAATTAAAAGAAATTTTACCTAAAGCTGTTGAACCGCTTAAAAAAGCTTCAGATATCATGACCGCCCCACCAATAACAGTCAAGCAAAATCTTACCGTTTCAGAAGCAAGGTTAATCCTCATGAAAAATGGAATAAACGCCGCTCCAGTGATAGATGAAAGCGGAAAAATAACGGGCATAATCAACCGTAGTTTGTTAGACAAAGCAGTATACATGGGGCTGGAAAAGGAAAAAGTAGAAAACGTGATGGAAAGGGATTTTTACTCTGTATCACCTGAAGATTCCATCAACATAGTGGAAGAAATAATAATAGATAAACATCAAAGCTTCGTCCCTGTGATAAAAGACGAAAAACCCATTGGCGTTATAACGAGAACCGACATCTTAGTAAACCTCCACCGAGATGAAATAAACGAAATTGAAAAGTTCTACGAAAACAGACTCAAAGTATCACCGAAAATAAAAAACGTTGCACAAAAACTTAAAGAAACTCTTCCAAAAGAGCTTTTCTCTCTTATAAAGAAAA
>JAMOPR010000082.1 GCA_027064485.1 Desulfurobacteriaceae bacterium
AGGAGAAAGGATTTTCGAGTTCAAAATAAACAAAGTAACGGAAAACACCTTTATAGTTCTAAAAAAAGACGCAACCTGCGAAAGGAAAATAAAGCAGATAAAAAACGAAATAATCTCCACCGTATCTCACGAAGTTAAAACGCCCCTAACAGTCGTTAAAGGCAACCTCGAATATTTATACTCATATACAGACCAAAACAGGGAAAACAGAAAGATACTCGAAGAAGCACTTGAAAAAGTTCGGGAAATAGAAGCAATAATTAAAGGAATAGGGAAACTTTTTTTAAAAAAGGGCATTTACAAAAAAGTAAACCTGAAAAGCTCTGTAGAATCGGTCATTGAATCGTATCGAAGTAAAATCAAGGAAAAGGGCATTGAATTAGAGTTAGAACTTGAACCAGTTTTTGCAGATTGCGAGAAAACGCTGTTCGAGCAGCTCGTAAGAAATTTAATAGACAACGCCGTTAAATTCACCCAAAAGGGGAAAGTAAGAATATCCCTGAAAGAAGAGGAAAATCAAAAAATACTAACCGTTGAGGATACGGGAGTGGGGATACCGGAAGAAATCAAACACTGCGTTTTTGAGAAATACGTAAAATCCCCCCACAGCAAAGGCATGGGAATAGGTCTTTCAATCGTTAGAGAAATCGCAAAGTTTCACAACTGGCAGGTGGAACTAAACTCCCAAGAGGGGAAGGGAACAACTGTCAGAGTAAAAATTTTCTCTTAAACCTTATCCTCTTGTAATACTAATTCTACTTTTGTTATTATTTACTCACACATATTAACTGTGGGGAGGAAACTTATGAGAAAATTACTGCTGTTTTCTTCCTTAATGTTATTAACAACACCCGCAATGGGAGGAGAAGAAATAACAATCGAAGGGAAATCTTTAACAAACGCTCAGATAAAACTGCCGGTAAAGCTGAACTCGGGAGAAAATTCACTCGTAGAAAGCCTCAACCTGCTCCCCGGAGTTTCCGTCCCTACTCTTTCCTCTTCTCCTTCTCCTCAAGATAGGCTTCTTTTGAGGGGATTCTCTCCGGAAAGGGTTTTCGTTTACTACGGAAACTACCCTTTAAACGGTTCGGGAATTAGAGGCAACTTTTACGTCGACCTATCATCCATCCCGGCAGAAAACGTTAAAAAAATTGACGTTATTTACGGAAACTCTGTAATTTACGGCTCAAACCCGGGAGGAAACATCATATTTGAACCACCCGGATTTCCTACCAAGAGAGAAATCAAAATTCAAACCTTTTCAGGCTCCTATTCAACCTTTGGAGGGAACTTTGCGTTAAGAGAAGGCTTCGGAACGTTCGGAATAGACTTAAGAAGCGGAGCGTTTACAACCTCAGGATATCTGAGGAACGACTTCAGCAAAAGGTGGAATACAAGCTTTACCCTCTATAAACTTCTAAACAACAGAACGTCTATTCAGATTTTCGCTCAAAGAATCCACCTCAAAAAAGGAATGCCGGTTTTAAACGACCCTTCAAATCCTCTCACCCACTACGATTCGGATTACCCTCAAGTTAAGAAAACTTACTTCAGCCTTGCATGTGCGCCGTTCTGTAAGCTAAAGCTCATAGAAAAATCGGGAAGCAACTTTATGGAGAGGACAACCAAAAGGTTTGGAGCTTCTCTTTCTTACGATACAGGTAACGGTTTAATGTCAGCGTCCTTATACTACAACAAAAGCTTTAAGGACGAACACTACTACGGAATTTTCAAAACCCCATCAGGTAAAAAACTCACCTATATGAACATAGATGGAACGGATGACAGAACTTACGGATTTAGGGGGGAGTGGGAGGATTTTTCCCTATCCGATATCAGCGGAACTGCAGGAATAGAATTTCAAAACTCCGGGCACGGAAAGATAAACAAAACGTTTAAAGCCATAACGCCGGCAAATTACAACGCTCTCAGAAGATACGCCGGCTTCATAAGCCTGAAAAAGGAGATAAACGTTTCAACAGCTTCTGTAACGCTAAACGGAGGAGTAAGACTAGAAAGATGGGAAGGGGACGTCCCGTTTAACTCTCCCTCACCGTCAGGAACCGAAACTCTACCGGCTCTATCCGTCGAAATAAACTTTAAAAACGTAAAACTCGGCGTAGGAGCCGGAAGGGTATACAGAGCACCTAAGGCAGAAGAATTATTATGGTATAGCAAGGAATACCGTGCCCTCAAAAAGTTAGGGAAATCCTATGACTTGAAAGCCGAAAAAGGGTGGGATTACGAATTCAGTGCATCTACAAGTTTTAAAAGGATTTCTCTAACTGCAAGAGCTTTTTACTACGACATCAACGACTTTTTAGTAAGCAACTTCCGTGCTGCACAAACCGTTTTAGGAGAATCTTTCCCGAATAGAATAATAGAAAACCTCGATTACTTTAGAGTAAAAGGAGCTGAAATAGCAGGTTCTTTTAAAGCCGCTCAATGGTGCAAACTGTTCCTTTCCTACGCATATCAAACCTCAAATGTAGCAAGCTCTAACCTAACACCAAACAAGACTCCCGACCCCTCAATTTTGGTGCCAAAGCACAAACTCGTAACGCAAGTTACCTTTACCAAAGGAAAATCCTCCCTCTCCCTCAAAGGAACTTTCTACTCCCAAAGAAAAGGCTACGACGTTGACAAAGTTCCCGGTTTTGGAGTTTTCGATGCAAGCTATAGCTACAACCCTACAAAACACCTGTCGTTTACTTTCAAGGTAAACAACCTGCTAAACAAAGAATACTTCTACGTCGAGAACTATCAAATGCCGAAAAGAAACTTCCTCCTCTCCATGAACGTAACCTTTTAGCCATCTTTTAAACTTCCCGTTGGGGGACCTTCCCCCTCTTTTTTAAAGTTTACTCTACCAGTTCTGTAAGTTGGGCTACGTTTTTAAGCTCCTTCACAACGGTAAATCCGTTCTTTTCTGCCTCTTTCTCGCGCAGTTCTTCAAGACGCACCCTTCTTATTTCACCGGTCAGCCCTATTTCACCGAAAAGCGCTATA
>JAMOPR010000083.1 GCA_027064485.1 Desulfurobacteriaceae bacterium
AGTATGTTTTCCGAAATTCTTACATCTTCTGTGAAGTTTTCGCTGGCAACCCAGAGCCTCAGAATATCGGCTCCAAACCTTTTTACTATATCGTTAGGTGAAATAACATTACCCAAAGACTTACTCATCTTGTAGCCTTTCTCGTCAAGGGTGAAGCCGTGGGTCAGAACAGACCTGTAAGGCGCTCTTCCCCTCGTTCCACAGGATTCTAAAAGGCTTGCCTGGAACCAGCCCCTGTGCTGGTCTGAACCTTCAAGGTAAAGGTTAGCTGGAGAAGAGAGCTCTTCCCTTTTTTCTAAAACGGCTGCATGCGAGGAACCGGAATCAAACCAGACGTCTAAAATGTCCATCTCTTTCTCAAAGTCTTTGCCGCCGCACTTGGGACATGTAAATCCTTCTGGGAGCAGTTCAGAAACAGACCTTTCATACCAAGCGTCGGCGGATTCCTTTTCAAAAATGTCGGCAACGTAGTCTGCTAACTCTTTTGAGTAGATAACTTCCCCGCAGGATTTACAGTAGAAGGCAACTATCGGAACGCCCCAGATTCTTTGCCTTGAAATGCACCAGTCTGGGCGCTGTTCAACCATGTTTTTAATTCTTGTTTCTCCCCAGGCAGGTATCCATTTTACCTTTTCTATTTCATCAAGAGCCACTTTCCTTAAAGTTGGTTGACCTTTGTCCATTGAGATAAACCATTGGGGAGTTGCCCTAAAAATGACTTTCTTTTTGCATCTCCAGCAGTGGGGGTAGGAGTGTGTTATTTTTCCGGCGTAGAGCAAGTGCCCTGTTTCTTTCAACTTTTCAAGAATTTTTTCGTTTGCATCCCATATCTTCATTCCGCGAATCCACTCCGGAGCTTCTTCTGTAAAGCGACCGTAGTCGTCAACCGGCACAATTACGGGAAGGTTATACTTTAGTCCTACGTGATAGTCTTCTTCACCGTGACCGGGAGCTATATGAACGAGTCCTGTTCCCGTATCGGAGGCAACGTAGTCGGCTAAAACGGTTTTTCCTTTTCTATTGATAAATGGATGTTCATACTCTATTCCTTCTAATTCACTTCCTTTAAAAGTTTTAACTGGATTGTTTGAAATACCCGTCTTTTCAGAAAAATCTCCTGCAAGTTCCTTTGCTACTAAATACTTCTTTCCTCCACTTTCGAGAACAACGTATTCAAGGTCTGGATGGAGTGCAACGGCGACGTTGGCAGGTAAGGTCCACGGTGTTGTGGTCCAGATAACTAAATACGTTTCGTTATCAAGTTTTCCTTCGCCGTTTGTTACTTTAAAGGCGACGTAAATAGAAGGTGAAGTTTCCTCTCCGTATTCAATCTCTGCTTCTGCAAGAGCTGTAACGCAGTTGGGGCACCAGTAAACTGGCTTTTTAGCCCTGTAAACCAGTCCTTTTTCGTAGAACTTACCCAACTCTCTCAATATTGTTGCCTGATAGGAAGGGTCCATGGTTATGTAGGGATTTTCCCAATCACCTAAAACGCCTAACCTGACGAATTCTTCTTTTTGCGTTTTAATCCACTTTTCAGCGTATTGTCTGCATTTCTTTCTAACTTCTATCGGGTCAACTTCATCTTTCCTCTTTCCTATTTCTTTAAAAACGGCTCTTTCTATTGGAAGCCCGTGGCAATCCCAGCCGGGGACGAAAGGTGTAAAGTAACCCTGCATAGCTTTTGATTTTATGACGATATCTTTGAGTATTTTGTTTAAAGCGTGTCCTATGTGAATGTGACCGTTGGCGTAAGGAGGTCCATCGTGAAGGATGAATTTACAGTCGTTCTTATGATTTTCTAATAATTTTTTGTAAAGGTTAATTTCATTCCAGAAAGAAAGGGTTTCCGGTTCTTTTTTGGGAAGGTTGCCTCTCATGGGAAACGAGGTTTTAGGCAGGTTGAGCGTTTCTTTGTAATCCTTTTCGCTCATCTATTCTCCTCCGGGGACTTAAATTTGTGCTATATTGTAACACTTAAATCCGTTGCTAATAATATAATTTCCTTTACAACTGTGAAAATTAAATCAGGAGGTAAAGTTGGGAAAGTTTTACGTTACTACGCCTATATACTACGTTAACGATAAACCACACATAGGGCATGCCTACACAACCGTTGCGGCAGATATCATTGCAAGGTTCAATAGATTCTTGGGAAGAGACGTTTTCTTTCTAACAGGAACAGATGAGCACGGTCAGAAAATCCAGCAGGCGGCAGAGAAGAAAGGGTTATCTCCAAAAGAATTTGTTGATTCGCTCGTTCCAACGTTTAAAAAGCTTTGGGAAAAGTTGAATATTTCCTACGATAGGTTTATCAGGACAACGGAACCAGAGCACATAAAAGCTGTTCAGTATATTTTCAAGAAGTGCTATGAAAACGGCGACATATACCTTGGCGAATACGAAGGTTGGTATTGTATTCCGTGTGAGACTTATTACACGGAAAAGGATTTGATAGATGGGAAACTTTGTCCCTTATGTAAAAGAGAAGTTACAAGAGTAAAAGAGGAAAGTTACTTTTTTAGGCTGAGTAAGTATCAGGATAAACTTTTAGAACTTTACGAGAAAAATCCCCACTTCATCGCCCCAGAATTTCGCAGAAACGAAATAATAAACTTTGTAAAGCAGGGGCTTAAAGACCTTTCGATAAGTAGAACGAGCTTTACGTGGGGTATACCCGTTCCCATAAACGAGAAACACGTGATTTACGTTTGGTTTGACGCCCTTACCAATTACTTGACGGCGGTAGGCTATCCAGACGACCAGGAACGTCTGAAAAGATACTGGCCCGCGGACTTGCACCTTGTAGGAAAAGATATTCTGAGATTCCATACCGTTTATTGGCCCGCATTTTTAATGTCGGCAGGTTTAGAAATTCCCAAAAGGGTTTTCGCACACGGCTGGTGGACGGTGAACGGCGAAAAGATGAGCAAATCCAAAGGAAACGTTGTTGACCCGTTTGAGGTAATAGAAAAGTTTGGTGTTGAC
>JAMOPR010000084.1 GCA_027064485.1 Desulfurobacteriaceae bacterium
CCGAATTTCAAAAAGATTTAGAACAGGCTTTAAAATTAGCCGGGCTTATTCTTTAGAAAGAACGGCTTCGGCAACAACTTTAATAAAGTTCCTTTCCCCTTCAGGTAGTTTGACGTTTCTAATGTAAGTTGAAAGAACGGCAGGAAATATCTGAAGGAGCGTATTATTCAACTTATCTCTATACCTGTAGCAGAAGTAAAGAACGTTCATCTTTACATTCAAAGGTATTTCCCATCTAAACGCTTTTTTTCCTATTTCTTCAATTACTTTCGGAAGAATCTCTTCAGGAATTTCCAGTTTTGAAAGTGCTGAAATAGCGTAGTTTAAATAGATAATATCCTCTTTTCTTTTAAAGGAGCATCTTTTCAAAATACTTAAAAGCTCGTAAACAACTTTTTCGCCTGCATCCCCGTTTTCAACCAATTTTTCCAACACGCTTATTCCCCTTAAATCCCTCTGATTAAACAGATAGCGTAAACGGTTAAGAGAAGGAGAAACTTCATCCTGACTGATAACTTCCTCGTCCCGCCATCTCAACTTTGGAAAATCCACCCTCTCACACACCGGCTTAAAACTCCTGTTCACAACATCCATATCGGCAAACTCAACGCCGGTAAGCTCCACAGGTTTCACAGGAATAATCTTTTTAAGAGTTTTAACAATCGGATGGCGAAGCCTGCCTATAACAGCAATGTTCTTTATCTTAGGTCTTTCCTTAAAAATCTCTTCAAACCTGTAAAGGGCATGAACTACAGAAGAGGAAAAATCAAAAGGCGCCTCAAAAAAATCCCCGTAACCACAACTCCCAACCACCGTTGTAAGAACTGCATCAATCTCCCACTTTTCAACGTCCCTTTCGTATCCAAACTCTTCAACTTCAACTCTTTTTTGCCCTTTAAACAAAATTTTCGCGGCAGCACTCCTCATCCTGTCAAGGATTTCTCCCCTTTTACCGCTCTTCCTCAAAGAAGCGTTAGAAATGCCAAGCTCGTAAACAAATCTGTTAAACAGGTAATTACCCAAAACGTCAACAAAGTGAAACTCTCCAATCGGAACGTTCAACAGATAATTACCACCAACCGAAACGGAAGTATGCATATAGCCAACGTTAACAACTAAAAAATCTTTCGGAAAAAAGTTAAAATCAAAGAAAATTTCTGGATTTGAAGCAAAAGTATTCCTGAAAAGGTTTCTTATCAAAAACGTCGGTTTTCCGTAAAGGTATCCAGAAAGCACCACAGAAGAAATTTCTCTAACGGGAAGCGAAAAGAGAGAAAATTCCAAAATATCTACAGCATCGTAAATAACGTTTCCTATAAAGAGGTAATTGCTCTCATAAAGGTTATCCAGCACCGAAAGGAGTTTTCTTTTTACTTCTACAGGAACGCTCCCGTAATCAACTTCTATCTCTTCTAAAAAAAGGTCCTTAATTCTAAACGGTTCTTTTCCCAGAAAGGAATCGGGATAGCCAAAATAACATCTCAAAACCTGACTACCTCTCTATTAAAGGTCTGATTTTCTCTTCCCGTTCCGTGAACGAAAACAGTTCTTTTAGGTTCCAAAATCTCAATCATCCTTTTCAGTTCTTCATCATCAGAGTGGGCTGAAAAGTGGTGCTTTTTTATCTGAAATTTAAAGTTTTTAAGCACTTTTCTGTCGTTTAAAAGCTTGTAGCCAAAGCTCTCTTCTACCATGTAACCGCTGAAAATAACGGTGTTCCTTGGATTTTTCCCCATAATTTTAGCGTAAACGTAAGAAGGCGTTTTCTCCATCAGCATTCCAGAAGTTGAAACAATGCAGTCTGCTTCCCTTACCTTCTCCTCGCAGGCTTCTTCAAACGGAATACCTTCAAAAAACGGTGCAGGCTGAACGAAGAAGTTGTAAAAGGTTTTATCTAACAAATTTTCGTAGATGGTTGATATCTCCTTTGCCAAGCCGTCAATGTAAACGGTGAAGGGGGGGATTTTTCCTTCTTCTATACCTTTAGTAATTATAGAAATTATCTCCTGCGCCCTTCCCAAAGCGAAAACGGGAAGTAAAAGCTTTCCTTTCCTTTCAACGGTTTCTCTCACAGTAGAGTAAAATTCTTCTAACGATTCTTCCCTGCTGACTCTTCTCTTCCTATTAAGGTAGGTGCTTTCGGAAACCAAAATATCAACTTCTTCTTCAGGAAGCACAGCTCCACCAACAGTTTCCTGCGCTGTGAGAGATATGTCACCGGTGTGGAAAAGGCTACGGGAATCATCGTATTGGAAAAGAAAAGAAGCTGCACCTAAAATGTGACCTGCCGGAAAAAACTTCACTTCAATATCTTTAAGCTTAACAACGTCAAAAAAATCCCTCCTCTCCACCCTCGCCAGCATCTCATCCAAAAGTTTATATTCTTTCCACTCCTCTGGAGAATCTTTATCGTTTATATACTTCACCTTTATTGCATCTTCCACCATCAAAGGAAGAAGTTGCGCGGTTTCGTGGGTCATGAATATCGGCGTATCGGGGTAGAAAGAGGAAAGAACGTGAAGGCTTCCACAGTGGTCAACGTGAGCGTGGGTAAGAAAAATCGCATCAAGCTCCGGCGTTATACTTTTTAAAAGTTCAAAATCCGGATATGGATTCTTTTTGGAAAACCTTATACCCGAATCAACCAAGATTTTTGCACTGCCTATAAAGTAAAGGTAAGCGCTGGCACCTATCTCGTTTCCACCGCCCAAAGGTATGAGAAGGTTAGAAGACAAAATCTACCCTCCTGCCGCACTTGGGACATGCGCCGTCTTCCCCGAACAGCACTTCTACGTTGTAACCCACTCTTTTTACTAAAAGCGCTCCACATTCAGGACAGTAGGTAGATTCTCTTTCAGGTTCAACAACGTTGCCTACGTAAACGTAGTAGAGGTATTCCTTCGTAACGTCGTAAGCCATATCCAAAATTTCTACAGG
>JAMOPR010000085.1 GCA_027064485.1 Desulfurobacteriaceae bacterium
GTAATGGAGGGAACGTTTTTTTCGTAAACGTTTTGCTTAAAAGAAGCTGCGGAAGGTCCTAAACCTTCGTAGTTTCTCAGTTTCCAATAATTAATGTTGTGCTTGCATTCGTATCCACTTATGGAGAAATTTGATATTTCATACTGATTGAATCCTTTGGAAAGCAGAAATTCTCTTATTAGAGAATACATTTCTTCGATGGTGTTTTCTGAAGGTAGGTCTGTTTGTTTTAAGGTTTTGTGAAATTTAGTTCCTTCGTATAGGGTTAACAGATATGCGGAAACGTGTTTTATTGGGAATTTTGCAATAGTGTTTAAATCGTTTTCTAAGTCTTTGAGCGTTTGTTGGGGAATACCGAACATAAGGTCGACAGAAACGTTTTGAAAAACGGTAAAAGTTTGTTCCAGTGCTTTAAGGGTTTGTTCGGCTGAGTGCCTTCGTTCTAAAATTTTTAGAAGTTTATTGGAAAAGCTTTGAACACCTATGCTTAGACGGTTAATTCCTGCTGTTTTTAAGGATTCCAGTAAATTTAAATTAACATCTTCTGGATTTACTTCTACTGTAACTTCGGTGAGGGAGCTCTTAAGCGAAGAAAGTAGCGAATGGAAGAATTCAGGGGGCATCAGAGAGGGTGTTCCTCCTCCGAAGTAGACTGTGATTTCGGGTTTTAGGGGGGGATTTTTTAGCGATAGTTCTCTGAGTAGAAAATTCTTATAAACGTTTTGCCAGTTTGGATTTGTAACGGAATAGAAATCGCAGTAGGGGCATTTCCTTTTACAGAAAGGAATGTGAATGTATACAGATTCTATTTGGAGTTTGAGAGAGCTTCTATCTTCTTGGATAGTTCTTCCTCCCTTAAGATTTTATTGGCTTCTCTATACCAGAGGATAGCCCTTTCGGTTTTTCCTTCTTCTTCGTAAACTTCTCCCAGAAGTGCTTTGAGTTTAGCAGATTCCGTTTCTGACAGGTTTTTGTTGTGTAAAGTATCTGTAAGAAAGTCTACAGCTTCTTGGTATTTACCTGAGGATTTTAGTGCTTGAACTATTATTGATGCTGCTTTTAGGAAATGCTTGGGGTTTTCGAGAACTTTTTTAGCGTTTTTGATAGCTTCTTCATATTTTTCCAGTCCCAGCATAGCTTCTGCAAGGGATATGTATTTAGTTCCGTCTTCACTAAGTTGTTTAACTTCTTCATCAACGTTTCTGTGTGCTTCTGGGGTTGTTGATAAATCATCAATTTTATAATCAGGGGTAGTTTCCAAGGCTTCTTCGAAGGCACTTAAAATGTCGCTGGTATCGGGGAGTTCCTTTACACTTTCTTCTTGAGAGAGAGAAACTGTCAGGTTGTCGATGTTATGGTTGGCGTAAATGAAGGAGAGCAAGGAGTTGTAGTAACTTTCATCTATATACTTTAACGCTTGCAGATAGTTTTTACCCTCTTCAATTTCTCCTTCTTCGAATGAAATTCCGGAAAGTAGGTAATACTTTGCCTTTGGTGAAGAGATTGCAGAGGCGATTTTCTTGAGGATATCTAAAGAACCGGCTGTTTTAAACGTGCTAATGGAAAATTTTAAAAATTCAGGGTTTGATAGGTTTTCCTCTAAGATTTTTAGTAGAACGGCTGAAGCTTTATCTTCTTTTAGTTGAGCTAAGATTTCTATAAGTTGTCTATCCATATTTTCTGTTCTTTTGATGCTTCTGGCTTTTAAAAATGACCTTAAAGCTCCTTTGTAATCACCCAAGTTTACATACATGTTTCCTGCTAAGACGTATTTTTCGAGGGCTTTATCAAGATTGCAATTTTCGGCAAGTAGGTCTCCGTAGCTTTCGAAAAATAGCGGGTGGAACTTTGTTTCTAAAAGTTTTTCAATTAGTTCTGTTATCCATGAAACGTCTTCTGAGCTTTTTGCTAACTTTTTGTAGGTATCTACCAGCAGTTTAAACGCTTCAGAGTAGAGCTCTTTTTTTTCATATGTTTTAACTAACAAGCTGATGGCTTTTCTGTTAAAAGGGTCTATGCGAAGTGCTTTTTTCAGAATGGCAATGGCGATATCGTAGTATTCTTCTCTTATCTTTTTTTCAGCAAATTCTTGAAGGGTTTGTAAAGCCTCTGATTTTTTTCCTAATTTAACTAAAGAATCGACGTAGAAGTTTAGTGTGGTTAGGGAGTTGGGGTTTTTATTTAAAAATTCTTTACCTATTTCTGCTACTTTGAGGTAATCTTTGGTGTTAATAGCTTCTTGGAATTCTTCTTCTTTCGTTTTTTTCTTTTTGAAGAAGTCAAAAAATCCCAACATTCCTCCTGACCAAGTTTTTATAATTATACTTATAACCATCCATTGATGAGGACAACACTATGAAAAAATCCCCCCTCACCCTTAACCCCCAGAGAGCCAGGGATGTAGCTTTTATACTCAGAGAGAAGTTAAAGGGAGAAGGTATCTTCGGAAAGAAGAAACTGCCTGACGATATGGCGGAAAAACTTTTGAAGAAACTCGATGAAGATGCATTTCTTTTGTTTGTTACGCTTACCGTTTCTCTTGACTACATGAGGGATGCTGAAAAGTTGTGGGAAAGTTCCTTGAAAACCCTGCAGGATGAGGAGGTTAATTGGATTTTTTCACCCAACAAGGTTGCAAAGAAGGGGAAAGAAAAACTTAAAGAAGCTATGTCAAAGTATAAACTTGCAATTAGAAAGGATAAAGACACTTCAATTTGGTTTAGACTTTCAGAAACTCTGTTAAAGGAGTTTGGCGGAAGTGTGAGCAATTTATTTGATAAATACAACTACGACGTTGAGAAGATTTTTCGTGTAATGAAAGAGAGAAGGGAGGAATTTCCCAGCTTGTCCGGTGATAAAATTTTCCCCCATTGGATAAGAAGCTTGAAAGAAAAAAAAGGATTTTCGTTTAAAAATTTAAGAAAACTTCCGATTCCCGTGGATGTTCACGTAGCGAGAGCAACTTTTACGACGGGCTGTATTACCGGTAGCTACAAGGCTAAGGGAATAACAGGAACGATAAGGAAAAAAGTAATAGAAGTTTGGGAAAAAGGACTTGAGGGAACGGAAATAACCCCCATAGAGATGTTCCGTCCCTTATGGCTACTCAGTAAATATGGATGCCATTACAGGAAAAACGGGGAAAGACCGAAATTAAACGAGTGTCCTGTTAAGGATTTTTGCGTTGATGGGAAGGTAGTAATAACTTCGAAAAAAGTGGAAGTGGAAACGTGAAAAGAAAAGGATTAAAAGGATTTACTCTCTTAGAACTACTTATAGTGTTGGTTATTCTATCTGTTGCTCTTACTTTAGTTCTGCCAGCGTTAATTAAAAGAAATCTTAACGATATGGCATTGTTTGAAAACAGAGTTAGAAGTGCTTTAGATGAAGTTTCTCTTAAAAAAGATATTTGTGCAAATTTCAGAGATAACTATATATCTATTGGTGGTGTAAATATTTCCCTTCCATCTCCATATCGTTTAACAGCATTTGTAAAGCCGCTTACTCTTGTATCTGGAGAAAATCGCAACTCTTATTGTTTTACGGCTTCCCAGCCGACCGTTGCTGGTTTTGTTGCAAAAAATAAGAATAACTATTTGTTGATAGCTGTGTTTTTACCGACAGGAGAAGTAGAATTCTATAAGACTGATGAAGCTGAGGCGGAGACGTTCAAAGATAAGGTAAGTAAGGGGAGGATTTTGGAATGGTTCAACTCTTATTAATCGTTCTACTTATAGCAGTGGGAGGGCTTTTTATCTTTTCTTTAAAACTGCTTTTTGTTCTTAGAGAGCTCATTGCAAAGTGGGAAGAAACGGAGAGTGAAATTGTTAAAATAACCAAGCAACTTTCCGAATTAGAAGTTAAAAACAGCGACCTTGAAGAACGATTAAAGTTACTTTCGTTTCAAGTTCAAAATCTGTTAAAAGAGAGGGAAGAATGAAAGATTTTATATCGATGGTTCAGGCAGATACATTGTTTATAGAAAACATTATCTCATTATCTTCTTTTTTAAAGGAAAAGCAGAAAAAGGGCGAGCTTTACAGACCTTTAGAAGGATTCACGGCTGCGCTCATTTTTGAAAAGCCTTCAACGAGAACGAGAGTTTCCTTTGAAGTGGGCGTTTACCAGTTAGGAGGACATGGCGTTTATATGGATACGAGAAGTTCCCAACTTGGAAGGGGAGAGCCGATAAAAGACACAGCAAGAGTCCTTTCAAGATACGTTGACCTGATAGTGATAAGAACGTTTGGTCAAGAAAGGGTAGAGGAATTAGCGAAATACTCTGACGTTCCGGTAATTAACGCCTTAACTGATGAAGAACACCCTTGCCAGGTTTTGGCAGACCTTTTTACTATTTGGGAATACAAAAGAAACTTGAAAGGTTTAAAGGTTGCTTACGTAGGTGATGGAAATAATATGTGTAATTCATGGCTCATAGGTGCAGCATACGCTGGAATGAGGTTTTACGCGGCAACGCCGGAAGGTTTTGAACCGTTACCGGAATACGTGGAAAAAGCAAAAGAGATAGCGGAAGGAACAGGTGCAGAGATAGTATTGACCCACGACCCTATTGAAGCGGTGAAAGACGCAGACGTAATATACACTGACGTATGGGCTTCTATGGGACAGGAGGAAGAAGCGGAAAAAAGGAAGCAAATTTTTATGCCTTATCAGGTAAATGCCGAACTGGTAAAGCACGCAAAGCCAGATTACCTATTTATGCACTGTTTACCTGCTCACAGGGGAGAAGAGGTAACAGACGAAATAATTGAAGGTAAACGTTCCATCGTTTGGGAACAAGCAGAAAACAGACTCCACACTCAAAAAGCGTTAATGCTGAAGTTAGTGAGGAAAACGACTTTTTAAGATAAATCCCCTCCGCGCCGGAGGGGATAGTTTATTTAACATGGGGCTTAGGTTCAAGAGTTTTAATCATTGATAGAACGAATACAAAAAATACCATAAACACCGCTAATAAAAGTAAAATAGATATAAGCATTCATACCCCCGTTAATGTGTTCTACTCTCTTCAATTTTAACTATAGTTGTAGCTACTACTCCTAAAAATTCTATTGATAACTTTTCAAAGCCGTATTTAACAACAGTAACAGCAATACCAGAGATTAAGGCAATTTGTAGCGTTAACAATGCTTTATAAATCTCATATAACAGCTGAGCTCTTATGTTCAATTAAATTAGCTCCTTTAGCTGCTTTAATGTTTCTGTAAATCTGTCGTAAACCTCTTTAAGTTCTGCCAACTCGCTTTTAGCTTTTTCCACTACTTCTGCCGGAGCTTTCTTCAGGAAGTTTTCGTTTGAAAGTTTCCTTTCAAGTTTGGAAATGTCCTTTTCTAAGGATTTTAGCTTCTTGGAAATTCTGTCTATTTCCTTTTCAACATCTATGACATCTGCAACTTGAACGTAAATTTCTGCTTCCGGCAGGAAGAAGGCAACAGAGTTGGAAGGTTTTTCTTTGACAATTTCCAACTTTGAAGCTCTTGCGAGCTGTTTTATAGACTCTTCCATACTTTCTAAAACGCCGTTAAGCGCTTCCTCTTTCACGCGAATAAATACCGGCACTCTTGTGGAAGGAGGAATGTTGAGTTCTGCTTTGATGTTTCTGATTCCTCTTATTATTTCTTTTACGATTTCTACCAGTTTTGCATCTTCAGGGAAATTCCAGCACGTAGAGCAGGGCCACGGGGCAATAACAATGGATTCAGCATCTTTGTTGGGCAGCTTCTGGTAGATTTCTTCTGTAAGGAACGGCATTATTGGGTGAAGAACTTTTAAGGCATCTCTTAAAACTGTGGTTAAAACGTAAGCGGCAGTTCTCTTTTCCTCATCTGTTCCTTTGTAGAGCCTTTGTTTTGAAAACTCTATATACCAGTCTGCAAACTCGTTCCATAAAAAGTGGTATATGGCTTTGGCGGCGTCGTTAAATCTGTAAGCTGTGAGTTCTCTGTCTACAGTTTCTATTGTTTCGGAAAGTTTTGTAAGAATCCATCTGTCTTCTGGCTTGTATGATTTTTCACCTTCAAGGTTCACGCCTTCAAGAGCGTTGAGGACGAAGCGGGCGATGTTCCACACCTTGTTGGCAAAGTGTCTGTAACCTTCAATGATTCTTTCAGAAAGCCTTATGTCTCTACCTTGGGCGGCAAGGGCTGCAAGGGTGAAACGTAAAGTGTCTGCACCGTATTTTTCAACCATTTCAAGGGGGTCTATGACGTTACCTTTTGTTTTTGACATTTTTTGACCTTTTTCGTCTCTGACTAAGGCGTGGACGTAAACGTCGGAAAACGGTTTTTCTTTCATAAAGTGGTATCCCATCATCATCATTCGGGATACCCAGAAGAAGATGATGTCAAAGCCGGTGACTAAAAGGTCTGTTGGGTAAAAGGCTTTAAGGTCATCCGTTTCTTGGGGCCAACCGAAAACACCAAAGGGCCACATGGCGGAGCTGAACCAAGTGTCAAGAACGTCTTCGTCTTGCTTTAAGTTCGTGCTTCCACACTTTTCACACTTTGCGGGTGTTTCCTCGCAAACGTTAACGTGACCGCAATCCTGACAATACCACGCTGGGATTCTGTGTCCCCACCATATCTGCCTTGAGATACACCAGTCTCTAATGTTATACATCCAATCGAAAAAGGTGTTTTCCCATTGCTTTGGAATGAATTTAATTTCGCCGGTTTTGACTGCCTCTATGGGCTTTTCTGCTAAAGGTTTTGTTTTTACAAACCACTGGTCCGAAAGATAAGGTTCTATGACGGTTTTACATCTGTAGCAGTGACCTACCGCATGAACGTGGGGTTCTATTTTTTCGAGCAGCCCTTCTTCTTTTAACCTTGAGACGATTGCTTCTCTCGCTTCAAATCTGTCCATTCCTTTGAACGGTTCTACCGTTATCTTGCCCCAATCGTCCATTATTTGAATTGCAGGAAGGTTGTGGCGGTTACCAATTTCAAAGTCGTTAAAGTCGTGGGCAGGTGTTATCTTTACGGCACCGGTTCCAAATTCTGGGTCAACATATTCATCTGCAATTACAGGAATTTCTCTGTTGACTATCGGAAGGATGACTTTCTTACCGATGTAGTTTTTGTAGCGTTCGTCGTTCGGGTTAACGGCTACGGCAACGTCGCCTAACATCGTTTCAGGTCTTGTAGTTGCAACAACTATGTAGCCGCTGCCGTCGGCTAAAGGATAGCGGATATACCAGAGGTTGCCCTGCTTTTCTTCGTGTTCAACTTCAAGGTCTGAAAGGGCTGTGTGGCATCTGGGACACCAGTTGATGAGCCTTTTACCTCTGTATATCAATCCTTCTTTGTAGAGGGTTACAAATGCCCTTCTGACTGCTTTTGAGAAACCTTCATCCATTGTAAAGCGTTCTCTTTCCCAGTCACACGAAGTTCCAAGTTTTTTAAGCTGGTTTATTATTCTGCTTCCATACTGCTCCTTCCACTTCCATACCCTTTTAACGAACTCCTCTCTGCCGACGTCGTGTCTCGTTAGTCCCTCTTTTGCCAATTCTCTTTCAACAACCCACTGGGTTGCTATGCCGGCGTGGTCTGTTCCGGGGACCCAGCAAACTTCGTAACCTTTCATTCTCTTCCAGCGGCAAACGATGTCCTGAAGGGTGGAGTTAAGGGCGTGACCTACGTGAAGGACTCCTGTAACGTTGGGGGGTGGAAGAACAACGCTGAACTTTTTCTTTTCGCCTGAAAGAACCTTCTTTTCGTCTGCGTGGAAGTATCCTCTTTCAAGCCAGAAGCTATACCACTTATCTTCAAAAGCTGCCGGATTGTAAGTTGCTTCCATTATTCTTCCTCCTCTCTTTCAAATTTAACGTTTGGTTCTGGAGCCGGAAGGCGTTCTGCTGGTTTTGATATTTCAAATTCTCCCTTTTGTATCCACTCTTTCAGTATGTTGGCTATCTCTCTTGCTTTGTAGTAGGAAGAGACGGGGGAGGTGGGGATTTTTTTACCTTCAAGCTCTATGACCCCGCTCCTTAACTCTGCGTAGCTTACGTATTTTAACGGTTTGGCATTTCCGGAAGGGTAATCAACGGAGTAATCTATTACGGGAGCAAAAATTTCGCTGTCTTTTACAGAAGTATAGTAGGCTATCCTCTCGTTAAGAATGGGAATGGGAATACCTATTCCAACAAACATTGACACGCCGTAGCCCAGTATGGATGCTGCTTTTATGAAGTCTGTTGACATTTGCTTTAAATCGCCGACAACCATGAGGGTTCCGGCACCTTCCATCGGTTGACCTTTTTTGCTTCGCTTCACTCCGAAAGGTGCGTGTTGAGTGCCGTGAAAGGCAACGTATCCGATACCGCCACCTAAAAATATTCTCGTTCCTATACCTATCGTTTCAAAAAAGGGGTCGTTCATCAATGGAGAGAGCTGTCCTGCGCCTGAATAGGTGGCGTTACCGAAGTTGGGTTTTAAAGTTCCCATGTATGTGTAAACGGTTCGGGAAGACTTGTTTACAGCGACGTTGTAGTTTTGATAGGCGTTTCGCGGACTGCAGAGTATCGCATCGTTTATGGTGTTTATGTTAATCAGCTTTTTTATTTCTCTTCTGGGGTAGCAGTCCGTTCCGTATCCGTAGGCTTCAAGTTCTATGTCTTCTCCTGATAAAAGCTCTTCTATTACGTGTGCACCGCCGTATTCAAATTTTCCCGGGTAAACTTCGTTGCGAGGGTCGTTTTCTGGCAAAGCAGTGGCGCCGATGTAAAGGTCAACAGCTGCTATACCTCCGTATGCCGGAACGCCGTTTAGGTATATTTCTTCCATTTTCATTCGCGGTTTTGTATGCCCCACGTTGAGGAAGGCGCCGGAAGAGCACATTGCGCCGAAAGTTCCGGTTGTAACGACGTCAACTTCCTCTGCTGCCTTTACTACGCCAAGCTCTTCCACTATCTCTATCATCTCTTCAGCGGTAACAACTACCGCTTCACCTTTGCGTATCTTTTCGTTAATCTCTTCGTAAGTTTTGTTAACTTTAAACTGCTGTTTCATTAACGCTCTCCTTGTAGTTCCGAAAGCTCTTTTTCAAGGGAAAGTATAAGATTTTTGAAGGCGGTGTGCTGGCTCTTTATCATCTCATACACGTTAAGAGCGATTTCCTGATTATACGTATGAGAAGTAAGGTTTCTGGCTTCTAACAGCGAAAGCCATTTTTCTTCATCTTCTATCCAGCCTAACCTGTAGGCTAATTTTATGCAACTTCTGCCTGAATTACACTCTCCTGCTCCGAGAATTTCTGCAAATTTTTTTATCGTTTTCCATGCCAACTCAAAGGTAAACTCAAACCGTTGGATGGTAGCGTCAATGACTATGTCTGTTTCTTCTGGGTTCATAGTTAGAATTTTTTTCAGGCGATTATAAGCGTCTTTTAACGTTTTAAGCCTTGTTTTTAACTCTTCTGCCGTCATACAAGATTACTCCCGTTTTTTTTACGGTTTCGGCAAATTCGGAGGAAGTTCTTTTTAAATCTATTAAATCAAAACTTTTTAGTGTGGGAAGGTTGTCAAGTTCTTCTCTTATTTGGGCGAGGGTGGCGGGGGGGATTTTTTCTTTTCCTTCTAAAGCGATGTCAAAGTCGGAATTGTATTTGTGAGTTCCCTTTGCTCTTGAACCGAAAAGGTAAATGGAAACTTCTGGTAACCTGCAAGAAACGATATCAACGACTTTCTGCAGAATTTCTTCGTCTGTTAACGGCTTAACAGATTTCGCCATTAAACTACTCTTTTAGAGGTTCTGCTATAAGGTCAACGTTGCTTGCAAGGTCTGTAACTTTTGCTTTGATTATTTGACCGGGTTTTAAGTCTCCTTTAACAAATACAATTCCGTCGATTTCATAAGCGCTTCTATAACTACGGGCTTCCACGTATCCGGGCATCTCTTCGCTTTTGCCGTCAACTATAAGGTCGAGCTCTTTACCAATCATTTCTCTGTTTTTCTTTTCGTAAATCCAGAACTGAGTTTCTTCGAGAAGGGAAAGTCTTGATTCTTTTACTTCTTCCGGTAAGTCTCCCAATTTGTAGGCGGCTGTGCCTTCTTCCCTTGAATATTTAAAAAATCCCACCCACTCAAACTCCACATCTTTCAAAAACGCGTGAAGTTCTTCAAAATCAGACTCATCTTCGGTCGGGAACCCAACTATAAAGGTGGTTCTCAAAACCACGTCTGGAATTTTCTTCCTTATTTTCTCTATGAGCTTTTCAGCTTCCTGCCTTGTGTATTTCCTTCCCATAGAAGCTAAAACCTTGTTGCTTATGTGTTGTAGGGGAACGTCAAAGTAGTGAAGCACCTTCTCTGAAGAGGCAACGAAGTCAATAAGGGAATCGGTAATGTGCGAAGGGTAGGTATACATAAGCCTTATCCACTCAATACCTTCTATCTTCTCTAATTCTGCAAGCAGCTTGACAAGACCTTCCCTATCACCGCGGTCGTGCATGTAGGCTGTCGTGTCCTGAGCTATGACGTATAGTTCCTTAACGCCCCGGTCTGCCAGCATTTTTGCTTCTTCTAAAACCTCTTTTATCGGTCTGCTTCTGAGTTTGCCTCTTATCAGGGGAATTGCACAGTAAGTGCAGGCGTTTGAACAGCCTTCGGCAATTTTAAGGTAGGCAAGGTGGTTGGGGGTGAGAATTTCGCGCAGGAGGTAGGGTTTGGTGAAGGCGGCTTTGCGGGAGAGGATTTTTTCAACGCTGTCAAGGATTTCGTTTACTCCTATAAACGTATCAACTTCCGGTAGTTCTTTTTTCAACTCTTCTTTATATCTCTCGTATAAACAACCGGCAACAACCACTTTTTTTTCAGGAGATTTATTCTTTTCTTCAATGGCGGTTAATATCTCATCTATGGATTCTTCCTTGGCTGGCTGAATGAATCCGCAGGTATTAACGATTATCACGTCGGCACTTTCAAGGTTATCAACAAAAACTACGTCTCCTGTAGCTTTCAAAAGACCAACCATCAATTCTGTATCGACCAAGTTTTTGGGACATCCCAAGCTTATAACCGCAACTTTCTTTTTCAATTCCCTTACCTCAACTCTTCTTAACAACTATTTTACTACCATCAGTAATTCTTCCAACAATAAAGCACCACTTAACACCTTTCTTTTTCATTTCATCAATTAGTTTCTCTACCTTTTTCTCAGCCACAGAGATGAGCAATCCTCCAGAAGTTTGAGGGTCATACAGTAAAGACTTTACGTTCTCGTCAATATCTTCAAAGACCACATTATCACCAACGTAATCAATATTTTCATACGTTGCGGCGGGAAGCAATCCCATAGAAGCGTATTCATAAGCTCCTGGCAGAAATTCCAGCCTGTCTGCGTAAATTTCAGCCCCGACGCCACTGAACTTTACCATTTCAAAAAGATGTCCCAAAAATCCAAAACCTGTTACATCAGTGCAGGCATTTACTCCAATGCTGACCATGGCTTCGGAAGCTTTTTTATTGAGTGTAGCCATTACGTTAGATACTGCTTTAACCTCTTCATCAGAAGCCATGTCAGCCTTGATGGCGGTAGTCAGAACGCCTATCCCAAGAGGTTTTGTGTAAACCAAAAAATCCCCCACCTTCGCCTCACAATTCCTTACAATCTTTTCAGGATGAACCACTCCAGTAACGGCAAGTCCGTATTTCGTTTCAAGGTCATCAACGGTATGACCGCCGATTAAATTAACTCCCGCTTCCTTTAACTTAGAAGCGCCGCCTTCCAAAATCCTTTTCAAAAACTCTTCCGGCACCTTGCACGAGGCGAACATAACAAGATTTATAGCCGTAACGGGCTTTGCTCCCATAGCGTAAACGTCAGAAAGGGCATTTGCTACGGCAACTTGCCCGTAAATGAAAGGGTCATCAACAACCGGTGTTATAAAGTCTGCAGTTTGAACTAAAGCAATGTCTTCGCTTAATTTGTAAACTCCGGCATCTTCCGCCGTTTCAATGCCAACCAAAACGTTATCATCAACCGGAAAGTCAATATTCTTTAGCACCTTTTCAAGCCCAACTGGGCTGAGTTTTGCCCCTCAGCCAGAAGCCCTGACCGTTTGAGTCAGCTTGAACTTTTTCAAAGTTTGTCCTCCATTTGGTGGTAGATGTAATATACTAACATAGGTAACCAAAAGAGAGGTAAGGGTGAAAAAACACAAACTCCTTATGGACCCCGTTTATGACGAGTTTATTCTTATAGAAAGAGCCAGCGTTTTAGAGAAGATTCTTGATTCCTACTACCTCCAGCGTCTTAGATACATCAAACAATTAGGACCTTGCCACTACGTTTATCCTGGTGCAGAGCACACGCGATTTCAGCACTCTATCGGCGTAATGTGGCTTGCAAAGAAAACTTTAAACTTTCTAAAAATGGAAGGATACAGCGTTGACGAAGAGTTGGAACTTTCCATACTCACGGCAGCACTCGTTCACGATTTAGGACATTCCCCCTTTTCACACGCTTTAGAAGGCGTAATACTTCCGCAAAAACATGAAATTCTTACTTTGAGAGCCTTTGAGTATCTTAAAGAAGAGATTAAACTGGATAGTCGTATTTACGACACTACTGTAAAAATCCTCACAAAAACCCATCCTTTCCCATTTGCATACCAATTAGTATCCAGTCAACTTGACTGCGACAGGCTTGATTACTTAAGAAGAGATGCTTTCTACACAGGCGTTTCGTTCGGGAAGATAGATGTTAATAGAATCTTGGTTTCTGCCCTCATAGAAAACAACGAACTGGTTTGGAGTTACAAAGGTTTCAACGCATTGGAAGCCTACGTTATGTCCCGATATCAAATGTATTGGGCAGTTTACTTCCACAAGGTTAATCTTTCAGTTCAAGTATTAATGAAGAAAATTGTAGAAAGACTAAAAGAACTGATAGAAAGTGGGGAAAATCTGGAAATAGACGGCACGCTATATAAAACATTAAAGGAGAAAAGTTTAGAGTATTTCTTCCGTCTAACCGACAGTAACGTGATATCTTCTGTTTACAGTCTTTCTTATGAATCAAAAGATAAAATTTTGAGGGACCTATGCAACAGGCTCGTTAAGAGGAATTTCTTTAAAACGGTAGAGGTAAAACCTTCAGAAGTTCTTGAATTAAGAGAAAAGGTGGAAAAAGCAGGCTTTGATGCTAAATATTATTTTGACATAGTGGAAACTTCCAAAGTTGCTTATTCTTATTACTCTCCTTCGGAAGCAGAAATCATCAAAGTAAAAACGCCAGATGGAATAGAGGAGCTATCAAGCGTAGCTCCCACAGATGCCCTTAAAACGCTGTCAAGAAAGGTATCTAAAGTTTATGCAGTAGTTCCCGAAGAAGTTAGTTAAAATGTCAGCACTTTATCACTATCCTCTACCCAGTCGGCTAAGTCTTTCATTGTAGCCTTGATTTCAGGTGAAAAGTAAGGTTCATTCTTAAAAATTCCGCACCTGACCTGACACGTTCCGCAAACTTTAAGTTTTATGCCGCTTTCATACATCTCTTTTAGCATTGCTACAAGGTCAATGTCGTAATTTTGTGGTTTTTTATTGCACTCTCTTGCAAGGTCAACAGCATCGTTCATAAGAAAAATCCTCACCTCATGTCCCCTTTCGTGCAAAACCTTAGCCAGCCTCAAGCCGTTCCATGTAACGTCGGTTCCGTCGTAAGGTTGTCTGTTAAATATAAACAGCACCTTCATTTCGCCTCCGCATCAATTCTGTTTAGGGCTTTCAAAATTCCTTTCATTATATCAATGGGTTCAGGAGGGCATCCGGGAATGTGGACGAATACTGGAAGAATTTTCCATACTCCGTTGAAAACTGCGTAGCTGTCTTTGAAAATCCCCCCATCTTTCGCACAGTTCCCGCACGTGATAACAAACTTTGGTTCGGGAACGTTCGCGAAAGCCTTTTCAAGCGGCACTTTCATATTTCGTGTTAGAGGACCTGTAACGATTAAAGCATCTGCGTGTTTGGGAGAAGCAACAAACTTTATGCCGAATCGGGAAATATCGTAAACAGGATTTGAAAGGGCGCAGAGCTCATACTCGCAGGCATTGCAGGAACCTGTATCAACTTCTCTGATTGCAAGGCTTCCTCCAAAGTGTTTTCTCACCAACTTTTCAATATCCCTTCCTAAAACTTCTATCTCTGCATCTTCTATTTTTCTAACAGATTCTGTTACAACTCCTTTTGAAGCTAACTTAATAAATTCAAACATCTTTTACCTCTCTAAAGGTCATTTCCCGAGTAGGAAAGGTTCATGCTCTTATTTATTAGAGGGAAATCTGCAACGATGTCTCCCAAAACGGCAAACTGAATTGTTTGCCAGTTCATAAACGACGGGTCTCTCACCTTTACCCTGAACGGCTTATCGTCTTCCGAAGCCATTACAAAATAAACCAAATTTCCCCTTGGAGACTCAACCGCAGAAATGGCATAAGAGTATGGTTCGGGTTTTTTAAACTCGCTGGAAAGGGATTTTTCCTTATTTTTCTCGAGTTTTGAAAGAATTTCACCTACAAGTTCTGCTGAAATTTCCACTTCTTCAGCTCTTATTAAAGCTCTTGCCAGAACATCTCCCGTATCCTTTACTGTAACTTTCAAGGGAAGTTCCTCATAGCAGAGGTAGGGCAGGTCTAACCGCGTGTCTGTTTTGACGTTAGAAGCTCTGGCAATTACTCCTACGGCAGATAATTCCTTGATTGTTTCTTCTTTAACCGTTCCTGTTGTTTCGTATCTATCCATAATTTGAGCAGAGTTAATCATCAGATTAACAAGGTTCTTAAAGTCTTTTAACACTTCTTTTAGGACTTCTCTTATCCTTTTTGCTCTTTCTGCGTCTATATCAACGTTAACTCCGCCTATTCTGTTAACGCCTCTCAAGAACCTGTGCCCTGATATCTCTTTCTGGAGTCTCATTAGTTTTTCTTTTAGGATGTGGCCTCTTTGAGCTCCAAAGGTGTATCCGATATCGCCGAAAAGGAATGCAAAGTCAGAAACGTGGTTGGTGATTCTTTCTATCTCGGCAAGGAGCGTTCTTATTAGTTTTGCCCTTTCTGGTATTTCAGTGCCGCTCAAGTTTTCTACTGCCGAAGCAAAGCACAGCGAATGAGAAAAGGAGTTATCTCCAGAAACCCTTTCTGCCAGCTTAATACCTTCTTGATAAGTTTGGGATTCAAATAGTTTTTCAATACCTTTGTGCTTCC
>JAMOPR010000086.1 GCA_027064485.1 Desulfurobacteriaceae bacterium
AACGGCTGTAAAGGCATAATTCACTGTTTTAGTGGAGAAAAAGAATTATTAGAAGCCGCTCTTGACCAAGGATTATTCATATCTTATTCCGGGATAGTTACCTATCCCAAAAATCAACAGCTAAGAGAAACGTTAAAATACGTCCCAAGCTCAAGGCTATTAATAGAAACAGACTGTCCCTATCTTGCACCTCAACCAGTAAGGGGAAAAAGAAACAAACCGTCTTACGTGGCTTACACAGCATTGGAAATAGCAAAAACGCTCAACTTGAACTTTTCCGACATAGACAGAATAACAACCGTTAACGCCAAAAGAATATTCAATCTTCCCTTAACAGAAGAGGAAAAAAAGGAAAGGCTTGTTTACCAAGTAGGAAATAAACTTTATATCAATTTAACTAATAAATGTCCTTGCAGTTGCAAATTTTGTTTTAGAGGAACGGAAAATTTCATTTTAGGATACAACCTTAACTTAACAAGAGAACCAATAGCAGAAGAATATATGTATAGAATCAAAAACCCTTCCATATACGAAGAAGTCGTTTTCTGCGGTTATGGTGAACCTTTCGAAAGATATGAAACTCTTAAAACTGTAGCTCAGTGGCTAAAAAAAATGGGAGCAACCAAAGTTAGAGCAGACACTTGTGGACTTGGCAATCTCTTAACTGGCAGAAATGTAACAAAAGAACTAAAAGGTTTAATTGACACTTTCAGTGTTAGTATAAACGCTGGAAATAAAGATGAATATCTAAGGATAGTCAATCCAAAATTCGGTGAAAAAAGTTGGGATGCCGTTATAAACTTTATAAAAGAAGCCCAAAAAGAAAACTACGAGGTTATAATAACCGCAGTAGAACATCCCAACTTCAATAAAGATAGTTTCATCAAGTTAGCCAGCGAACTTGGCGTTAAATACAGAATAAGACCGTTCAAGAGGTTTAAAAAATGGGAAGAGTAGCAAGATTCGCAGTATCAATAGACGAAAAACTATTGGAAAAATTTGATGACTACATTGAGAAAAAAGGATATGTAACTCGCTCCGAAGCGGTTAGAGATTTAATAAGAAACGCTCTCATTGAAGAGTCTATAGGAGAAGACAAAGATGTATTCGGCACCATAACAATCGTTTACGACCACCACCAGAAAGAATTAGCAGACAAAATAACGGAAATTGAACACAGTTATTTACACAACATCATTTCAACCATGCACATACATATAGACCACAACCACTGTCTTGAAACCATTGCAGTAAAAGGAAAAGCAAGTAAAATAAAAGAATTAGCAGACAAAATAATTACCCTTAAAGGAGTTAAACACGGCAAACTGGTCGTAACAGGAATAGAACCTTAATTTTTAGGCAACAAAATAGGGAGGTTTATAGATGGCTGGACACTCCAAATGGGCAAACATTAGACATAGAAAAGCCGCTCAAGATGCTAAGAGAGGAAAGATATACACAAAATTAGCAAGAGAAATAACAGTTGCAGCAAGGGAAGGCGGCGGAGACCCAGAAACCAATCCAAGACTTAGAGCTGCCATTGAAAGAGCAAGAAAATTCAACATGCCTAAAGAAAACATAGAGAGGGCAATAAAAAGAGGAACTGGCGAAATAGCTGGTGAATCTTATGAAGAAGTAACCTATGAAGGTTACGGACCAGGTGGAGTTGCAATAATAGTTAAGTGTTTAACAGACAACAGAAACAGAACAGCTGCTGAAGTTCGACATGCATTTTCTAAACACGGCGGTAACTTAGGAACTTCTGGCTGCGTTTCATGGATGTTTGAAAGAAAAGGAGTAATCACCGTATCTGCTGAAAAATATGACGAAGAAGAAATAATGATGGCAGCAATAGAAGCAGGTGCTGACGACGTCATAAAAGAAGAAGAGAAATTCGTAATTTACACTGAACCTTCCTCTCTTGAAGACGTAAGAAAAGGAATTGTAAATGCCGGAATAGAAATAGAAGAAGCTAAACTCGATTTGATACCTACTACAACTACAAGAGTAGAAGGCGAAACGGCAGAAAAAGTATTAAAACTCCTTATGGCACTTGAAGATTTAGACGACGTTCAAGAAGTTTACTCCAACTTTGATATGCCTGAAGAGGTTCTAAAGAATGCATAAAAAGTTGCTATTAACTTCTCTGGTCTGTCTCTTTTCATTAAATGCTAAAGCTGACAATCAACAAAATCTTAATGGAGCAGTGCTTTCCGAATCTCTGGCACTGCTCTCTACAGCCTTAAAATCCAACTCTAATCCTTTAAATTACCAGAATTTATCCTTAGACATTCCCTGGGATAAACCTTCTTTCCAATTTTGGAAATCATACTATCAAAACAGATGGAATAGACTAAAGCTGATTAGCCAATTAGAAAACTTTAAACTATTTTATCCCACTATCGAAAAAGTATTTAAAGAAGAAGGGCTTCCAAAAGAACTTTCCCTTTTGGCAGTTGTAGAAAGTTACGGCAATCCAGCGGCGGTTTCAAAAGCAGGTGCTGCTGGATTGTGGCAACTGATGCCAGCAACAGCAAGACTTTACGGATTAAAAGTAAACTGGTTTATAGATGAACGGTTTGATATCGAAAAATCCACCCACGCCGCCGCCCGCTACCTCAAATACCTCTACTCACTCTTTGGTAGGTGGGATTTAGCCATAGCAGCTTACAACGCAGGACCAGGCACAATCTTAAAACGCATAAAAGCTTTAGGTAAAGACCACTTCTGGGATTTAACAAAACTTCCCGACGAAACCCTCAACTACGTCCCCAAATTCTATGCCGTCCTTTCTGTTGCAGAAAGCTTGGGCATATTCAAAAAACCATCTCAAAACCATCTAATAAAAATCAAAGTCTTGGGGAAAACTTCCCTCTACAGAATATCAAAAAGGCTAAAAGTTCCATACTCA
>JAMOPR010000087.1 GCA_027064485.1 Desulfurobacteriaceae bacterium
CGATAAAGTTTTGCTATGATTTCAAAAAACAACAACCGGAAGGAGCGTCTATGAAAAAGCGTTTAATTTGGGTTGTAACCGGCGGAATTTTGATTTTTTCTTCCTGTCAAGTTCCTTTGAAAAAGGAGGTAAAAGTAAATCCTTCCACTTCTCTTAAAAAGGAGAAGAAGGTAAGTAAACAGAAGGTTTGTTTGAAAAAGGAAAAGTTGAAGCCCAATTCCTTATACTACTATATGGTTTACCTTAACGCTAAGTCTAAAGGTGATTACTCATTTGCCCTTCAATCCATTGAAAAAGCCGTTGAGCTTGACCCGCGCAACTCCTTTTTGCTTTTGGAAGCAGCTAAGTTCTGTGCAGAGTTGAGGAAATTGGATAAAGCGGAAAACTACGTAAAGAGGGCGCTTAAGGTTGAACCTGATAATGTGGAAGCGCTTAAACTTTTAGCCGGCATTAAGGTTGTTGAAGGTAAGTTGGATGAAGCAGAGAAGCTTTATAGGAAAGTCCTTTCTTTGAGAAAGGATAGAGGCACATACATTATGTTAGCCAATATGTATATTAACCTAAAGAGATACAAAGATGCAGAACGCCTTTTAAGGGAAGCGAGGAAGAAGTATCCGAACGATTATTTGGTGAGCTATTTTTTGGGGCAGGTTTACTACCTCGAGAAGAAAAAGAAAATGGCTGTTCCC
This sequence comes from Desulfurobacteriaceae bacterium, assembly GCA_027064485.1. GTDB lineage: Bacteria > Aquificota > Aquificia > Desulfurobacteriales > Desulfurobacteriaceae > Desulfurobacterium_B. Next base: position 690 of record JAMOPR010000087.1, read on the forward strand.
CTGCTGGAAAAATCCATAAAACTAAACCCTCATTTTGAAAGTGCTTATGTGCTTTTGGGGAGGATTTTTAGAGAAGAGAAAAGATATAAAGAAGCGGAGAAGTTTCTTAAGGAAGTTTTGAAAAAAACGCCGGACAATGTCTATGCTTTAAAGGAACTTTTCCAAATCTATAAAGAGGAAAACAAACCTGAAGAAGCTGTGAAAATTGCCGGTAAGTTGATAGAAGTTGAGCCTTATGATTTAAAGCTTCTTTCTTGGGTTGCTGCACAACTTTTTGATATGAAGGAATATAAAAGGGTTATCCCTATTATTGAAAGAATTACAAAGCTTAATCCCGAAAATCCCAACGTCTACTTCATGCTGGGGCTTGCTTATGAAATGTCAGGTGACTTGGAGAAGGCTTTAAAAGCATACGAAAAGTCGCTTGACCTGTATCCTGAAAATCCGACCGTTTTGGAGAGAACGGCTTCTGTGCTTTATCGTTTGGGTAAACTGCAGGAAGCTGAAGCATACTATCAGAGGCTTTGGGAGTTAACCCATAATCCGAGCTATATACTGAAAGTGGCTCTGATAACGGATAAAGAAGGGGATACAGAACAAGCTTATAAGATACTAAAGCTGTCGGAAAATTCTTTTGAAAGCTTTCCTAAAGTTTATTTCTATCTTGCTTATTTTGCAGAGAAGTTAGGAAAATATGATGAGACGGAGAGATATCTGAAGAAGTTGTTGAAAGAAGCTCCGGATGCTGATACCTACAACTATCTTGCTTACTTTTACGCGCAGAGAAACAAGAAATTGAAAGAGGCTCTAAGGTTGGTGAATAAAGCTTTGAAAGAAGAGCCAAACAATCCTGCGTATTTGGATACGAAAGGGTGGATTTTGTATAAACTGGGTAAGTATCATCAAGCGTGCAGGTTTTTCCGGAAAGCGTTAAAGTTTAAGCCACATGACCCGGTAATTAGTGAACATTACGGAGAGTGCTTGTTTAAGTTAGGAAAGAAGAGAAAGGCTTTAAAGTATTTGAAGTTCGCTTTTGAAAAAATAAAATCTGATAAATCTTTGCAGGCAGAGGAGCCGGGTATTCTTGAGCGTATTAAGAAATTTTTATCGAAGGAGGAAAAGAGATGAACTGGACTATGTTTTTGTGGGGATTGATTGCTTTTCTAATAATAGGTCTTCCTACTATAACGGGGCTTATGAGGGTTAACGCAGCGTTGAAGTTTTTATTGGAAGCGGAAGATAGCAATTTTTCTCCTTTAAATGCCATAAAGCCGGGGGGAATTGCCTACGCTCTTACTTTTAGCTTTAAGATTACCTTTTTGACAGCCGTAATTTTGGATTACATTGAGTATATAAAGCAAACATACTTTATAGTTTCTCTCTACATCTTTTTCATAATGCTGGATTTTATAGTTCAGAGTTCGGGAAAGGAGTTTATTTCTCTTTCTATGAATATGAAGAGTGCCTTTGCCGGTGCTACGGTTGTTGCCCTCGTTATTTTCGGATTGAACTTTGTAATTCAAAGGAAACTTAAGAAAATCCTTCCCCGCGAAACCGAAAATTTCAGGAAAAACAAAGTTTCCCCTGCTCTCAGAACCTTTGACCAAAAAGGTTAAGGTGTTAATTCAGATACAAACTTCTCCCAACTGCCGTTAGGGGTTGGGAGGTCTTCCTTAAAAAAATCCCTGTATCTTTTCTCTACTTTTTCCCACGTGGGTAGGCTGGTTTGTGCTCCTTCTGCTTCTATTGTAAAAGATGCAACTGTTGAAGCTATCTTTCCTGCAGTTTCTAAATCGTAACCTTTTAGCAGGGCTACCAAAAAACCTGCCCTGTGGGAATCTCCCGCTCCTGTTGGGTCAACTAACTTTTCTGGCTTAACGGCGGGTATGCGGTAAACTTTGTCCTTAAATAGGATTATGGAACCACTTGCTCCGAGGGAAATGCATATTAATTTGGGACCTTTTATTTCTCTTATTGAGCGGATTTTCAGCAGTTCCTTTATCCTTTTAGCTTCGTGGTTGTTCATAAACAGCATGTGAACGAACTTTAGAAGCCTGATTACCCTGTAAGGGTATGAGAAGGTTTCCTGACCGGGGTCAAAGCTTATGAGTGCTGGAAGGTGGTTTTTCTTTAGGAACTTGTAGTAAAACTCGAAGTGTCCGGTGGAGAAGTGGAGGATTTTGTATTCTTCTGCTAACTTAT
>JAMOPR010000088.1 GCA_027064485.1 Desulfurobacteriaceae bacterium
AAGTGCCGAAGCGGGAGTAAAAGTATTCAACAACGCCTGAGAAATGCTGTGCTCCTCACCATATAGGGTTCCCAAAGTTCCTACAACAACTTCCTTTGCAAGAGCACCAAAAATCAACGCCACTATAGGTTTCCAGTTATGAATACCTAAAGGTTCAAATATTGGAAGCAACACCTTACCCAAATGTCCCACCAAGCTTTCAGAAGATGCATAATCAGCTCCAGGCGGTAAACTTGCTATAAGCCAAATAAAAACGGAAACAGCAAATATTACAGTGCCCGCCTTCTGCACAAAATCCTTTACTTCAATATAAGTTTGACTTAACACCACATTCCAAGCCGGAAGCTTATAAGAAGGAAGCTCTATAAAAAACTCTTCTTCGTCAGCTCTAAATCTTTTGGAAAGAAGAAATGCAAAAACAAGAGCAAATAAAACTCCCGTTAGATAAAGCCCGAGTATAACCAAAGACTGATACTGCTTAAAAAATGCAGCAGTAAAAACAGCGTAAACGGGTAATCTGGCACTACACGACATCCACGGAATTATCATCATAGTTATCAACTTCTGTATCGAAGAACGCATCGCCCGCGTTGCATAAACAGCAGGAACGTTACATCCGAAACCTAAAATCATAGGAATAACAGAAGCTCCAGAAAGCCCAAAAAGCTTCATAAAGTTATCCCACAAAGCCGCAGCTCTTGCCATGTAACCGGTATCTTCAAGGAGAGCCATAAGGAAGAAAAGAACGGTCAATATGGGTAAAAACGTGAGAACCGCACCGATACCAGCAAACACGCCATCGTTCAACAGAGAAATCAAAAACTGTGGCAAAAAGGGAAAATACTTTACTGTCAAATTCGGTAAGAACTGGCTGAAAAATTGGTCTATAAGGTCAACAAACGGTTCGCTAACGGAAAAAGTTAACTTAAAAACGAGCCACATTACAAAGAAAAAGATAGGTATACCCGTTACGGGGTTTGTTACAACTCTATCTATCTTATCGCTTGTTGTCACCGCAGTTGCAGGTCTTATTTCGGTTACCACTTCCTTCGCTATTTCAGAAGCAAGGTGAAACCGTTCCCTCGCCACAAAAGAAGGAAGGTCACAGTGATGTCTCTGTTGAACCACTTTTTCAATCTCTTCTAACTCTTTCAAAACTACTTCAGGGTCGGTTACATATCTATCTATTTGTTCCATTATTTCTGGGTCTTTCTCAAGCGTTTTAATAGCCAACCATCTCAGTGGAAAAGGCAGATTATCCTTTTTCAAAACCGATTCTAAGCGATAGGTCATTAACGCTATTGCATTCTCAAGGTCTTCTGAATATTTAGGCTCAAACCCTTCTAAGGTAAGGTCTCCACTTACAGCGCGAAGAATTGCTTCAGAAAGCTCCTCAAGCCCCTTTTTCTTTGTAGCAGAAATAGGAATAACGGGAAGTCGGAATATCTGTTCAAGTTTCTTAGTATCTATTCTAAAACCGGACTGTTCTATTTCATCTACCTTATTAAGAGCAATAATGGGTTTTACACCCATCTCCAACAGCTCAAGCGTTAAGTAAAAGTTCCTACCCAAAAGCGTCGCGTCAACCACATTAAGAACGGCATCGTAATCCTTTTTTAAGAGAAAACTTCTTGCTACCTTCTCTTCCAAAGTATAAGAAGTTAAACTGTATATACCGGGAAGGTCTATAAGCTCTACCTCAAAACCTCTAAAGGTGTAGGTTCCCACCTTTTTTTGAACCGTTACGCCGGGCCAATTACCAATCTTTTCACTGGTGCCAGCCAAAGCGTTCATAAGAGCAGTTTTACCAACGTTTGGATTACCTGCAATAGCCACTCTTATTTTTCTCCTCATTTCTCCACCTCTATCCGAGCTGCCATACCTCTACCCAAAGCAAAACGCGAACCTGCCGTTTCCACTATAAGCGGACCTGGAGGGGACTTTATCACCTTAACCTCTGCTCCAGGATATATTCCTATTGATGCAAGGCGATTTTTAAGTCCACAACCGCCTCTTATGTGAAGTATTTTTACTTTTTCTCCTTCTTTTACATCTACCAATCTCATAATTTCCTCCTGATGGAGTTAGAATATACTAACTCCAGTTAAAATGTCAACCGATAACGGTAATTATGATTTATCTAAAAGAAAGCAGAAAAAGTTAAAGAATCTTTTTATCTTTTACGAAAACGTTTCCCACAAACAGGGCAACCGGTTCCCCCGTTTCCTTCCTAACCTCTACTTCATACACTCCTGTTCTTCTTGTTCTATTTTTTTCCACTGCTTCAGCTACGAGTTTTTCACCTTCAAAAACGGGATTTAAAAAACTTATAGAAGCAGATGTGGCAAGCGCTACATTACCGTAGCTGTTTGAAGCCAAAGCAAAAGCAAAGTCTGCAAAAGAAAATATAGCCCCTCCCTGGCAAATCCCTGCCGCATTGAGCATTTTATCCGTAACTACCATTTCAATTTTTGCATATCCTTCTTTTACTTCCCTAACCTTTACGCCAAGCCAAACAGCTACTTTATCGTTTTCCGCCATAAACTGAGCTATTTTTTTTACCTGCAACTCCATCCTCCAATGAAAAATCCCCCCACACACCGGGGGGGAAACTCTAACCCTTTACAATCGCTTCTTCCCCTATTTTAACACCTTCTTTAAAAGCACTCTTATTAAGCTCTATAAACCTTGCAGGAACGCTTTTTTCTATCGCCCTTATAAAGGAGTCCTCAGAAATCAGCGACTTACCGTCAAACTGCAACTTAGTAGCAACCTGAAAAACACCAAGAGCCACAATGTTCATAACCTGCCTTCTTCCCAAAACTTCCGCTGCCGTTCTTGCAATGGGAGCCGAAACAA
>JAMOPR010000089.1 GCA_027064485.1 Desulfurobacteriaceae bacterium
TGCCGGGCTTTTGAAAGTTTACTCTTGTATCAGAGCAATATAATTTTATTAATAGATACGATTATTAAAGGGGTAAAATGGAGGAAGTAACTAGGGAGTTTAGGGAATTCTTAGAAGCCGAGGGGATTGATAAAGACTACCTTGATAGAGTAAGAAGGTTTTTCCTAATAACCGATAAAGACCGGGAAATCCTTAGTAAGTATAAGAATGAGTTAAAGGAGGTATTTCCTGAGGTATTCCAGAACTTCTTAGAATACCTCTCCTCCTTTGATGAAATAAGAGAGATACTTGAAAAGGCGCATCCACCTATTGAAAAAATTAAAAAGGCCCATGAGGAGTATTTTGACTTTTTGTTAAATTCCGATTTTGATGTTAAATATGTTTTAAAAATCTTCCAAATTGTTAAAAGTCTTCACTACAGGTACGGTGTAAAAATAGGACACTACCTCGGGGCTTACCTTAGTTATATTGAATTCATATTTGATGCTTTAAATAAAAAGCTTAAGTGTAACGAAGTTTACGAGTTTGGAAGGAGTTTCTTAAAAGTAGTCTTTTTGGATATTTATTTTACAACAAAAATCTACTATTACTTCTTAAGTAGAGAAATTGAAAGAGAGAATCTAAAGTATAAAGCTTTAAGAGAAGGTTCCTTCGATGGAATAGTTTTAGTAGACTGGAAAAGTGAAAAAATTTTAGATGTCAATAAAAAGCTTGAAGAGCTAATCGGGAAGAACAGAGAAGAGCTGATAGGTAAAAACTTCTCAGTTCTCTTTCCTCCCGATAAGGAGAAGGTAATAATAAGCAGAATAGAGGACTTCTTAGTGAACGAAGGGAAAGGTCTTTTACCAAACGTTCCTCTTTACAACCATAAGACCGGAGAAGTTATTCCTACTGAACTTAACATAAGCTCCATAATCATTGAGAATAACGAGGTTGTAGTAGGAATCTTCAGGGATATAAGAGATAGAATAAGGAAGGAGGAAGAACTAGAGAGAATATCAAGACTTTATAGGGTTCTCTATTTAATAAATGAAGCAACTTTAAAAACCACCGATATAGACCTCCTTTTTGAAAGAATACTCAGGATTCTCGTGGAAGAAGGAGGATTCAGCTTCTGCTTTATCGCCGAGGTAAAGGATTTTGGGCAGATAGAAATAGTAAAGAAATACGGAAATGAAAAAGCCGTTGACGTAGGGAAAAGTCTCCATTCAATCCTTGAGGCTATAAAGAAGAGAAATCTAATAGAGCTTGATGAAAAGATAGGAGCTGTTATTCCCTTAGTATACAAAAACTTTATTACTTCGTTCCTAAAGCTTAAGCATAGGAACTTTGTAATTGTCGTTTACGGTAAGGAAGCGAGGAACTTGTCGGAAGAGGAGAAAAGGCTTTTAACTCAGATAGGCTACGACATAGCCTTTGCAGTCTATTCAATCTTGAGGAAAGAGGAGATTAAATACCTCTCTTACTATGACGTTCTCACTAACCTACCTAACAGAAGGTACTTTATTGAAAAACTGGAAAATGCTATTAGACTCTCTGAGGAAGAAAAAGAAAAACTTGCGGTTATGATCATAGATATAGACAACTTTAAAAATATCAATACAGTTTACGGTGAGTTCGTAGGAGACCTGGTGCTAAAGGAAGTTTCAAAGAGAATCAGGAGCGTTTTAAGGGGAAGGGACGTCCTTGCAAGGTTTGGAAATGACGAATTTGCCGTTCTTTCCTTTGATATTAAAAGTAATTCAGATGTAATGAAAATCATTACCCGGATAAAGGAAACTTTAAATAAGCCTATTAAGGTTGATGGCAGAGATCTGTTCTTAAGCGTTAGTATAGGAGTAGCCATATACCCAGATGACGGTAGAAGTGCAGAGGAGATAATAGCTTCTGCAGTTTCTGCCTTAAACGAAGTTAAAAAGAGGGGAGGGAACGGAATTGAGTTTTTTAATCCAAGTATGAAGCGAATATCAATTGAAATAATCAACCTTCAAAGTAGGCTCAGGAGGGCAATCAAGAACGGGGAGTTTATCCTCTACTACCAGCCGATCGTTGACCTTGAGAAAATGAAAATAGTAGGAGCTGAGGCTCTGTTGAGGTGGAAGGACCCTAAGGAAGGATTAGTTCCTCCTTTTAAGTTTATTCCCGTCTTAGAAGATACGGGAATGATTACTGAAGTCGGAGAGTGGGTCATTGAAGAAGTTGTAAAACAGCAGAAAGAGTGGGAAGGTATTGATATAGATATTGCCGTTTCACTTAACGTTTCACCTAAGCAGTTCATAAGGTCTTCTTTGGCAGAGTTAATTCTAAAGAAAATTGATGAACTTGATGGAGATCCGAGCAAAATTATTGTTGAAATAACAGAGTCTACTCTGATGGAGAATATATCCGTTATTGGAGATGATATAGAAACCCTTTCTAAAAAGGGAGTGAGGGTAGAGATTGACGACTTTGGAACCGGCTACTCTTCCCTTGCTTACCTTAAAAAACTGCCCGTATACGCTTTAAAGATAGATAGAGAGTTTATAAAAGACATTCCCGAAGATAAGGACGATATAGCAATCGTAAAAGCAATCATTGGTATTGCAAAGTCCCTAGATAGGAGGACCGTGGCCGAAGGAATAGAGAGTGAAGAGCAGCTTGAGCTCCTAAGGTATTACGGTTGCGACTACGGTCAAGGGTACCTCTTCTCTCCTCCTCTTCCTCCGGAAGAGTTCTTAAATTTCTGCAAAAAGTTTAATTCCCAATAGCTTAGAGGCTGTAAGCTGTGAAGTCCCTTAACCCGGTAGAGGAAACTAAGGCTTTCGTTGAAACGGTAAAGCTGATAGAGCTGTCGTCAAT
>JAMOPR010000090.1 GCA_027064485.1 Desulfurobacteriaceae bacterium
AGTTAGCCATTAAAAACTTTTTCTCCATAGCAAGGTTTACAAACTGCGAAACATCAGATTCCACTACGCCAAGTTCTTTCAAACTTTCTGGAATTCCCAGAAAAGAGAGAAACTCACGCAAAGAAGAAAGCACTTCTTTATAGTTACCTTCAACTCCCATGGCTTTCCCAATCTCTTCTATCTCCCTTTTAGCAGACAGACCGTAGAAAGAAAGCACAGGAACTAAGAAAACTCCGTTTGCAAGACCGTGAGGCACTCTATACAAAACGCCTAAGATGTGTGCCAAAGTATGAACCAATCCAGCTCCAGCATCGGCGATAGCCATACCACCTAACAAACTGCCTAACATAACTTTTTCCCGTGCTTCAATATCGGCAGGATTCCCAAAACACCTTGGAAGGTATTTATAGATAAGGTTTACAGCTTCAAGAGAATAAAGTTTTGAGATAGGCGTAGCTCTTTTTGAAAGGAAAGACTCTACTGCGTGAGTGAGAGCATCAACGCCGGTATTCGCTGTAACAATTTGAGACTTTGAAACTGTAAGTTCAGGGTCATCAATAGCCAAAACGGGAAAGAGATACCGAGATATAAGGGGCGCTTTACGGTATTTCTTTTTATCGGTCAAAACAGCGTAAGGCGTAACTTCAGAACCGGAACCGGAAGTAGTAGGAACAGCTACAAGGGGAACGGGAGGATTTTCAAAAGCGTCTGGAACACCTATGTATTCTTCAATTGCACCAGAGTTAGTGAGCATAACAGAAATCACCTTTGCCACATCTATTGCGCTCCCACCACCAACAGCAACTATTAAGGTAGGAGAAAACCTCTTTACAGCTTCCAAAACAGTGTAGGCATTTTCCACAGAAGGGTCAGATTCCACAAGGTCAAACACTTCAACTTTCCCGCTTATCTGTTTTCTTATAGCTTCAGCGTAACCGTGGTTGACGGCAGACTTGCCGCAAACAATGGCAGTCCTTGAAGCATCCAATTTAAGTGATTCTACTTCTTGAAAAAATTTACTAATAGACTTCCTGCCGAAGACAACCTTAGTAGGAATAAAATGTCTGAATATCATAAGCCCCTCCTACACAAGCAGTTTTAAGATTTTATCTTATTAAAGCAATTCTGTAAAACGCCAATAAAATTGAATAAATAAAACTTTTAATGCAACACTTGACATCAACTTAAAAACGAATAAATTAATGCCAACACTCCCTTCCAGCTCCCATGGTGCCCTCCCTGGTCGGCTCTGCCGACCGCCCCCTACTAACCGCACTTCTCCAATCTAAACAACCGATTTTTCAGGTTAACGTTCCTCTTAAAGTCAGTAATCAAGTAAGTCTCCTCCGTGCCGTCCTCCTGAACAGTTTTAATTTTCAAAAGCTTCTTACCCTTAAAGAAAAAAACTATTCTTCTAAAAATAGAATCTTTGAACTTCGGCTCTGCAACAGCAACGTTTCCCTTATCCAAAACCCTATAATACTTACGAAATGCTTTGGGATTTTCAAGCAGAGAAACAAGTGGGAACAGGTCACTTTCTTTTGTCAATTTAAATAGCTGACAATCACCATCCTCAGGAAAAACAGTTTCCACAAACTCCCCATCGGAAACGATATAGATATTGCTTCCTTTCGTGTATTGCCAGCGAAACTTTAAAGGCTTCTTGTAATAAATAACTCCTTCATAAAGGGATACTTCATCGCCAGCTACAGGAATTTTTGTAATCTGCTTAAAGCTTACAACAGCACTTTTAACACCCTCTATGGATTTCACAAAGTCATTAAAACCTGCATAAGCAGGAAAAGCTAAAAACAGAGAAAAAATAACCACTAAAAACTTCTTCAACATTGCTACCTCTAAACGATTATTTTCCTATATTTTAAACTCAAGCAAAATTTAATCCCTTTTAAAGGAAAGAACATGAGAATAATAGGCGGAAAACTCAAAGGCAGAAGGATAAAAACGCTTCCAAAAAGAGACGACACAAAACTTTTAAGACCGACAACCGACAGGGTAAAAGAATCGGTATTTTCTATACTGAACAACTACCTTGAAGGGGTAAACTTCCTTGACCTTTTTGCAGGAAGTGGAAACGTCGGTATAGAAGCCCTCAGCAGAGGTGCCGGCAAAGTAATTTTTGTAGAGAACGACAAAAGATTCTGCAACCTGATAAAGGAAAACCTCAAAAAATTGGGAATTGAAAGGAATAGATACGAAATAATATGCGACGACTACGTTAAAGCCCTGAAAAAGTTGGCAAAAAGAGGGCTGGTGTTTGATTTCATATATGCAGACCCACCCTACGAAAAAGGATTTTACACCCGCATAGTAAACATGGTTAAGAATTTAGGTCTTCTTGACAGGGATGGACTGTTAATCTTGGAAGAACCAAAGAAGCATCCATTTTTACCCGAAGATGAAAAGTGGATAGTAGAAAGACGCGGTTACGGAACAACGCTCGTAACGTTTGTAAACTTTCATCCTGAAGAGGAAAAAAATGTATGAAATATCAAAATCTTTTGAGTTCTCCGCTGCTCACTCTGTGCACTCTCAAAAGTTAGACAGCAGATGGGCTAAAAACACATATCCCAAGTGCAGAAGGCTTCCCGGTCACGGACACAACTATAAGCTCACAGTTTATTTAAGTTCGGAAAATTTAGATAACGCCCAAATGGTTACAGACTTCGGTCACCTATGGTGGCTGAAAGAGTTTATAGATAACTTTGTCGACCACAAGCTCATTTTAGGAGCAGATGACCCATCACTTAAGTTATTTCTGAATAAGTTGGGAATTTTAAAAGAAAATATCCTCGTCCTACCAGAAGAGATTGAAT
>JAMOPR010000091.1 GCA_027064485.1 Desulfurobacteriaceae bacterium
GGACTTGAATGAAACAGAAATGTTTTGCGTATGTTTGTGCTATTGCGAATAAACTGATAGTTAGCACTAAAAGCAGTTTTTTCATTACTCATTCTCCACATAGGGAGTTAACATTATCACCAGCTCTGTTTTGGTGGAGGTGCTTGTTTTCGACTTGAATGCGTTTCCTATCAGCGGTATGTCTTGTAGTAGGGGAACTCCCTCTTTATTTTCTGATTTTGAATTGGCTATTAGACCTCCCAAAATAATTGTTTGACCGCTTTTTGCCTTTATTACGGTGTTTAGTTGCCTGATGTTTACTGCGTAGACTTTGTTTATAAATTCGCTTGAGCTACCGTAACTTCCTGTAATTAGAGGGCTATCTAAGGAACTGATTGCAGGAGTTATGTTTAGAATAATATTTCCTTTGTCGTCTATTCGCGGAACAATGGTTAAAACAACTCCTTCGGTTAAAATAGTGTCGGTGCTTATTTCTTCTGTTGTTAAAGTTGAGGCAGTTTCGCCACCCGTTGCAGTTGTAGAGGTGCTTTGGGTTCGATATATAACGATGTAGTCTTTACCGACTTTTATCATTGCAGGTTGTCCGTTCATTGCTAAAATTCTCGGAGATGATAGAACGTTAACCTTCCCAAATTGAGATAGAAGTCCTATTAAGGTGGAAAACGTGTTGTTGACTTTTACAACGCTTAGTTGGAAAGGCATAGAGTTAGGGTTCCCGGAATTGAACTGAATAGTAGAGTATTCTCCTCCAGAACCTAAAAAGTTGCTAAACGTTAGATATTTCCAGTTTATTCCTGTCTGGTTTTTCTTGTCTAACTTTACTTCTACTATTTTTGCTTCTATCAAAACCTGCTTTTGTGATTCTCTGTTTAAAGTTTTAATAAAACCTTCTACCTTTTTCATGGTTTCTGGTTTGGCTGAAACTACTATTGTTCCCGTTACCGGTTCTACAGAATAGGAAGCTGATTTATCCTCTTTTAGAATAGTTTCTAAAGCAGTTTTTATGTTGTCCCAGAATGTCATTGAGTAGTCGTTTGATATTGACATTGTAGCACTGCTGGAAGAGGTAGATAATCCGGAGCCTTCTCCTGATGCTCCTTCAGAGCTACTTCCTCCAACGGTTGCTTCTATTGAGGAAGATAAGTTTCTCTTCACTTGGGGTAAGTTAATGTGAAAGACTTTGGTTATTTTTGTTATTACGTAGATGTTGTTTCCATCTATTTTGTAAGAGTATCCAAACGGCTTGAGTAAATCGTTTAAGCAGGATTCCAACGTATCTTCTTTAATTTCCATCGTTACGGTTCCGTTTACATCTGGAGGGACGATTACGTTGTAGCCAGTAACTTTCGAAAGTATAAGGAGTGCTTTATTTAGGGGCACGTTATCAAAACTTAGGTTCACGTTTACAGAGTGGGAAGTAGGAGTTTCTGAACTTTCTAATTCCGACAGGGTTTTCGGTTTAAGAGGAATGGGAGAAATGTTAATTGGTAGCGTTTTCTGCATCTTTTGTTCGGGTTTAGCCGTTGGAGGAGTCGTTTTAATTGTAGTGTTTTGCTGGGTGCAGGATGATAGAAGAGTTATCGCTCCTAACAATATTATGAGAACTTGCTTTTTCATTCTGCTTCCTCTGATTTTATTAAGTCAATTTTTAATTCTACCTTAATACCTTCGCAGTAAAGGGTGGCTGAGGGGGGATTTTCTCTGATTTTAGTAACGACGCAGTTGTAGATTTTTTCTCCTTCTTTTAGGTATTTCCCGTTTATGAGTGCGATTTTCCTACCGTTTGACGATGCTACTGCACTTAATTTTAGTTGAGGAATGGGGGGAGGTGTTTTTTCCTCTTGAAGGTTTGTTTTTTCTGTAGCTTTGAGTTTAGATAGGGGATAAAATATTTCTGCGTTGGCATAAGCATTTAGTAGCGTTAAGATTGTTAGCGCTACTGTAAATCTAATTTTTGTTTTCTTCATCTTCTTCCCTGTTGAAGGTTATACGGGGAGTGTTCCAAACCATTTGCAGGTTTGTTCCGTTGTCATTTAATAAATTAAACTGCTGAAGGGACATAGGAAAGCTGTTTACTATGTCATTTACCGTTTTGAGTATATTTCCTTCTCTTCCCTTCAGAATAACCGAGGTGTTGAGTAAAAAATTCTTGGAAGTGTCAAAACTGCTATTGATAGCTACTATTTGAACGTTGTTCTTAACGCATATTTCCGTTATTTTCTTTCCTACAGATTCAGGTGAGTTGATGTGTCTATACTTTTTTAGTAATTCTTGTAAAGATTCCTGTTGCTTTTTGAGTTCGGCTATTTTCAGCTTTTTTTCTTTTATTTCGTTTTGTAACTCTCTGTTTTCTCTTAAGAGTTCGGGAAGTTGGTTTTTGACAGAATTGTAGGTTTCTTGGATAGAGTAGTAACGATACAGGTTTATACCAAAGAACAGTAACGATGCAAGGGTTATTCCTATAAAAATAATCGCGCTGAGTTTTTTAAGTTTTTGCATAGCTTTCAGCTCTGAGTTTTATTTTAAAAACTGCCATAATTGCTCTTTTACCCATTAATTTTTGCACGCTTAGTAGTTTAAAGTATTCTATATATTTGTTCTCTTTAAGGAAGGATAGTAAGGAGTGGAATTCTTCCGGTTTTTCTATGTTACTACAAAATGTGATAGTTGAAAGGGTGAATTCTTCTCCGTTTCCGCTGAGTTTTAGAATGTAACTCTTGCTCAGTTTTAAAGGTTCTGTGAGTGACGTTATGAAACTGTATATTTCGGGTTTTTTAACTGACAGGAGGGTTTTTATTTCGGGG
>JAMOPR010000092.1 GCA_027064485.1 Desulfurobacteriaceae bacterium
TTCTTGCTGGAGCTGGCTCTGCAGGAATCTGTAATAGTTAAAGAGTCCGTCAACCGTTCCGTTCTCGATGTTTGAAATCAGCTCTTCAAACAGTCTAAACGCTTCTTTCTTAAATTCTACCACGGGGTCTCTTTGTCCGTATCCTCTCCAACCTATGCTCTCTTTAATGTGGTCCAAGGCTTTAAGGTGTTGTCTCCAGTAGTGGTCGAGGCTTTGCAGTAAAACCATTCTTTCAATTTCTCTCATCTGCTCTTCGCCTAAAAGTTCTTCCATCTTTTCGTGTTCTTTAACGAGTCTGTTGTAGATTATTTTGGCTAACTTTTCTCTATCACTGAAAGCACCTTCAACTTCCATTTCTGACAGTTTTTCGTAGGTATCTGGGATTTCAAATTCAAATCCGAACCTCTGTTTGAGTATTTCTTTTAGCTTCTTTAAATCCCACTCATCTGGCAGAATGTTTTCGGGAGCGAAAGTGTCAACCATTTCCCATGCAACGTTTTCAAAGAAGGTGAGAATCTCTTCCTTAAAGTTTTCTCCTTCAAGTATCTTGTTTCTCTGTTCGTATATTACCTTTCTTTGGACGTTGTAAACCTCATCGTATTCAAGAAGTCTCTTTCTTATCTGGAAGTTTTGCTCTTCCACTCTTCTCTGTGCCGTTTCAAGGGCTTTGGAGACCATTTTGTGCTCTATCGGTTCATCTTCTGGTATGTTCATCATTTCCATCATTTTCTTTATCTTGTCAGAACCGAAAAGTCTGAGTAGATTGTCTTCCAAGGAAAGGAAAAACCTTGATTCTCCTGGGTCTCCCTGCCTTCCAGCCCTTCCTCTTAGCTGGTTGTCTATACGCCTTGATTCGTTCCTTTCGGTTCCGATTATGTATAAACCACCTAATTCAATAACTTTTTTCCTTTCTTCTTCGGTGATTTTCTTGTATTTTTCAAGGGTTTCTTTGTAAATTTCTTGATATTTTTCTTCTCCAACCTTTTCCGGTGTTATTCCTTTCTTCTCCAACTCTTTTTTAGCCATAAATTCTGGGTTTCCGCCTAAAAGAATGTCTGTTCCCCTTCCTGCCATGTTTGTGGCAATTGTTACTGCGCCCAACCTTCCTGCCTGAGCTACTATTTCTGCTTCCTTCTCGTGATGTTTTGCGTTGAGAACTTGATGAGGGATTCCCTTCTTTTTGAGGAGTTTTGACAGATATTCGGAAGCTTCAATTGAGTTTGTTCCAACCAGAACTGGTCTTCCAATTTTGTAGTTCTTTTCTATTTCTTTAACTACGGCGTTGTATTTTGCTCTCATCGTTTTGAATATCAGGTCCGGATGGTCTTTCCTGATTACCGGTTTGTTCGTGGGAATTACTACAACGTCAAGACCGTAAATTTCCTTTAGTTCCGCAGCTTCTGTCTCTGCCGTTCCTGTCATTCCTGCAAGCTTTTTGTAGAGGCGGAAGTAGTTCTGGAGCGTAATGGTTGCTAAAGTTTGGTTTTCCGCTTCTACTTCAAGTCCCTCTTTTGCTTCTACTGCTTGGTGAAGACCGTCACTCCAGCGCCTTCCAGGCATAATTCTTCCTGTAAATTCATCAACGATTATGACTTTTTTCTTTCTCTCTTTCGGGTCATACTGAACTACGTAGTCAACGTCTTTTTTGAATAAGTGGTGTGCCCTGATTGACTGGATTATTGCGTGTAAAAGGTCTGAAAAGTTTGGGTCGTATAGGTTAAAGTCTTTCGTTCCCGACATTTCAGCTATCATTTTTTCGAGTTTCCTAATTCCTTCATCTGTGAGCGTGGCAGTTTTCGTTTTTTCATCCACTTTAAAATCAACGTCCTTTTTAAGCGTTTGAACCAGCGTATCTGCTATGTAGTAAACGTCAACGTTTTCTTCAGAAGGTCCTGAAATGATGAGCGGAGTTCTTGCTTCATCAATAAGGATTGAGTCGGCTTCGTCAACTATGGCGTAGAAAAGCTCTCTTTGGACTTTTTCATCTTTTGAAAATGCCATGTTGTCTCTTAAGTAGTCAAAGCCGAATTCGGAATTCGTTCCGTAAGTAACGTCCCTTGAATACATCTCTTTTCTTTGGGGATTTTCCATTTGGTTCTGAAGGTATCCAACGGAGATTCCGAGGTAGTTATAAACAGGTCCCATCCATTCGGCGTCTCTTTTTGCCAGATAGTCGTTTACCGTTACAACGTGAACACCCTTTCCTGCTAAGGCGTTCAAATAAACGGGAAGCGTTGCAACGAGCGTTTTTCCTTCGCCTGTTTTCATTTCAGCGATTTTGCCTTGATGGAGGACGATACCGCCTATGAGTTGGACGTCGTAGTGTCTCATTCCCAAAGTTCTTTTTGCTGCTTCTCTGACAGCTGCAAAGGCTTCAGGGAGGATTTTGTCCATATATTTGAACTTATCTTCATCTTTCTCTATTTTTGATAGCTCCTCTTTCCATTTTGCAGTCAAAGCTTGCAGTTCTTCCTTGCTTTTCTTCTCAAATTCCGGTTCGAGGGAATTGATTTTCTCAACTAATGGTTTGAGTTTTTTTATTTCCCTTTCGTTTTTGCTACCTAAGATTTTCGTCAGTAAAGTGTTAATCATTGTCAAGCTCCCGAAAATTTGTTTAAGAATGCCAGTTTGAAATATAGCTTAAACCGATAGGTAATTCAAATGAGGTTTTAGTTGTTAAAAATTTGTAAAAATTTTGTTAAAATCTTTGCCAATTCAAAGGCGGGAGGAAAAAGATGAAAATCCACGAATATCAAGCAAAAGAAATATTCAAGAAATACGGACTTCCCGTTCCA
>JAMOPR010000093.1 GCA_027064485.1 Desulfurobacteriaceae bacterium
ATCCCTCTCCTCCCCGCTCTTATCTTCTCCTTACTTTTGAAAAACGTTTCCCTCCCGCCGGGAATTCTCAAAATGATTGAGATGAGCGGAAACGCAAGTTTACCCCTTATGTTAGTCTCAATCGGAATAAGCCTTTCAAAAATAGTGCCAAAAGAATTAAAAATTGGTGTTATAGCAACAGTAGTGCGCTTTTTCGGTGGAACAATCGCTGCTCTTTTAACAGTATCAATCATCCCCTGCCCAACAACAGCCAAAAAGGTAATTATTGTTCAATCATCCCTTCCATCAGCCATACTAAACTACGTTCTTTGTGAAAAGTTCAAAAAATCCCCCCAAACCGCCGCCACAATTATTTTCATTTCCACCCTTCTTTTTCCACTCTATCTACTTCTTATTAAAAACTTCCTATAAAATAAAAGTTGAACTAAAAATGGAGGAAATCGTGAAAACAGCTCTAATAACACTAACAGGGATTATATTTCTAACAGCAACAGCCCTTGCAGGAACGAAAATCAGCGATACCGTAACAGCGTCAAGATACGCAAAACCCGACACCTACGTAATTCCAATAAATGTAAAAATAAAATCGTGGGATGAAGGCAAAATCCTCACCACCCTTTCTATCTTAGACGAAAAAATTAGAAACCTGAAACTTCCCTACGAAGGCGGAAATTATAGAGTTGAAGAAAACAGAATCTGGGACACCACAAAAAAACGCTACGTAACAGAAGGCTACATCGGAACAATCCACTACACTTTCAAGCTAAAAAACGTTCAAAAGCAAAACGAAATCTTCACACTCTTAAACGAAGAATCAAAGCAGTTGGGTTTTCAATATACTGTCGGCTCACCCCACTGGGAAGTTTCTCAATCAAAAAGGCAGAAAGTAATCAGCGAGCTTAAAAAAGCTCTCATCCGCAAATCACTCAAAGAGGCAAAAGAATTCGGCAGAGAATTAAAAGAAGCATGCACCGTAGAATCCATATCGTTTAACCCATTCTCACAACCGATATTTCCGCTTTACCGCTCAAACGTAAAAACGCTCTCTGCCCCCGTTCCAGCACGCACCTTTCAAAGAATTTCCGTAAAAGCTAATGTAAAATTTAGCTGCTACAAAAGAGGAGGTAAAAGATGAGAATAGGAACGCCACTTTCTCACAACGCCACCAAAATACTCCTTTTAGGAAGCGGCGAACTTGGAAAAGAGTTCACCATAGAAGCGTTAAGACTTGGAATAGAAGTCATAGCTGTTGATTCATATCCCAACGCTCCTGCACAACAGGTTGCGCAGCGCTCCTACGTGATAGATATGAAAGATGGAAGACAGATTAAAAACATCGTTTATAGGGAAAAACCCGATTTCATAGTGCCGGAAATTGAAGCAATAGACACAGACATGCTGTTAGAACTTGAAAAAGAAGGCTTTAACGTCGTTCCCTCTGCAAAGGCAACAAAATACACGATGGACAGAATCAGCATCAGAAGGTTAGCAGCAGAAGAATTGGGGCTTAAAACTTCTGCTTACAGGTTTGCTTCAGATATAGAAACCTACAGAAAAGCTGTTAAAGAGATAGGTCTTCCCGTTGTTGTAAAACCAGTAATGAGTTCTTCCGGTAAAGGACAGAGTATCGTTCGCAGCGAAGACGAAATAGACAGAGCATTCCACTACGCCCAGGAAAACGCAAGAGGAAAGGGAAGTGAAGTAATTATTGAAGAGTTCATAAACTTTGACTTTGAGATAACCCTTTTAACCGTTAGAACAAAAAATCAGGGAACGCTCTTCTGTGAGCCGATAGGTCACGTTCAGGTTGACGGAGACTACCACGAAAGCTGGCAGCCCCAACCGATGAGTGAAACAGCACTTAAAAGAGCGCAGGAAATGGCAAAGGCTATAACGGACGCTTTAGGTGGATACGGAATTTTCGGTTGTGAATTCTTCGTTAAAGGCGATACCGTATGGTTTAGCGAAGTTTCTCCGAGACCTCACGATACCGGAATGGTAACGATGGCAAGCCAGAACATGAGCGAATTTGAACTTCATTTAAGAGCAATCTTAGGATTGCCAATAAAGATTAAACTCCTTTCACCGGGCGCTTCCTACTGCTTCCACGCAAAAACGCACAGCGTAGCACCGGCTTACGAAGGACTTGCAGAGGCGCTTGGAGAGGAGGATGTGTGGGTGAGGATTTTTGGTAAACCCACAACAAGACCTAAAAGGAGAATGGGCGTAGCCGTAGCAAGAGCCGAAACGGTAGAAGAAGCAAGAAGAAAGGCAAAAAGAGCAGCAATGGCAATGAAAGTCATGGAAAATGAACTCTAAAAGAACGATGAAAAAGGCAACTTTTAAAGCAGCTTGCATTCAATTTGATACAGAGGAGGGAAATTTCGAAAAAAATTACAATAAGTTCTTATCCCTTTTTAACTTAACAGAAAACGCAAAACTCATAGTCCTACCGGAACTTTTCCTCACAGGTTTCTGTTACAACAAATTGACTGAAGCCGCCGTTTTCAGTGAAAAAGTTGTGTCCCACCTATTAGAATTTTCCAAAGGTTTAAACGCAGTTTTTGTTTACACCGTAATAGAAAAAGTAAACAACTCTTTTTTCAATTCAATCCACGTAGTTGAAAACGGCAAGCTCCTACTATCAAGACCTAAAATCAAACTATTTTCACCGATGGAAGAAGACAAATACTTTAAACCAGGTAGCATAAAAGACCTTAAAACAGTAGAAACGTCAATAGGAACGATAGCCCCAATCGTATGTTTTGAACTACGATTCTTTGAGCTCTTTC
>JAMOPR010000094.1 GCA_027064485.1 Desulfurobacteriaceae bacterium
GGGAAGAACTCTGGCAAAAACTTACGACGGTGACAGCATAATCTCTGCCCAAATAGAACTTTCTAAAATAAAACAGGTAGAGAAAAAACTTCCTATAAAAAGGGAGGAAACCCTATGACCATATGGGATTGGCAGAACGAGAAAATAAAAAAAGCCGTTAGAAACCTTTTCAAACAAAATCTATGCGCACAGAAAGAAGAAAAAATCCTCATACTCTCAGATACGCTCAAAGAAAGAATCGGCGAAATTTTCTTTAATTTCGGGCTTGCTTACGTAAACAACCTTAAGCACGTAACGTATCCCCCAACCGGCAGACACGGACTTGAACCGTCGGAAATCGTATGGACAGCCACTTTCGGCAGAGAGTTTACAAACGAACTCAAATCAAAAGGATTACTTGAAAAAGTAAAAAACAAAGATATAGCGGAAACCGATGAAGAAGAAATCAAAGAAATCCTTTTAGAAACGACATCACCCAACGAACTTCCCTCAGCCATCGTAGCAGTAAATCAACACTCAATAAGTCACACCATCTTTAGAAAACTTTGCACAGAATTCTTATCCATAAGGTTTGCCAGCATGCCGCTATTTGAACCGTTCATGTTTAATACTGCCTTTCAGGCTGATTGGGAAAAGGTAGAAAAGCTATCCAAAAAAATTGCAGAACTTTTAACTCAAGCAGAAGAAGTAGAAATAACCTGTCCCAACGGAACGGCAATTACAATGTCTTTAAGCGGTAGGGAAGGATTAGCAGATACAGGAAGACTCTGCAATCCCGGGGATTTTGGCAACTTACCTGCAGGAGAAGCGTTCATAGCACCGGTAGAAGGAACGGCAGAAGGCGTTTTTGTGACCTTCTACGCGCCAGACAGAAAACTTAAAGAACCGGTTAAAATCACCGTAAAGGAAGGAAGAGTGGTAAAAGCTGAAGGTGAAGAAGAATTTTCATCCTACATAAATCAGCTAATCCATAGGGAGAAAAACGCTGACAACATTGCAGAATTGGGAATAGGAACAAACGAAAAAGCTGTTACGAGAACAAACATTTTAGAAGCGGAAAAAATTTTAGGAACCTGCCACATAGCAATTGGAGACAACAGCGCTTTTGGCGGAAAAATAAAGGCGAACGTTCATATGGACATGCTCATAGAAGAACCAACAATAACGCTTAAGGTAAACGGAGAAAAATCAACTCTAATGGAAAACGGGAAATTAAATGTATAAAAAGCCCGCAGAAAGCGGGCTTATATTTACTGATTTAAAGCAGCTTTGGCTTTCTCAACAATTGCAGCAAAAGCTTCAGGGTCTCTAACCGCAAGGTCAGCTAAAATTTTCCTGTCAAGCTCAATTCCAGCTTTCTTGAGACCGTGAATAAATCTGCTGTAGTTAATTCCAAACGGTCTAACAGCAGCGTTAATTCTTATAATCCAGAGTCTTCTGAAGTCCCTCTTCTTCAACCTCCTGTGCTGATAAGCGTAGAAGAGAGACTTCATTACGGCAATCTTCATCGTCCTGTAAAGACGGGACCTACCGCCGAAGTAACCTTTCGTCAGTTTTTTAAGCTTTTTCCTTCTCTTCCTTCTCGGGCTGTACTTTACTCTCATCTTTCTCCTCCTTCACCGAACTACAGGCGCCCTTTCGGGTCTTTTTAGCCCGTAGCTCTGATTTTTTACATGTAAAGAACTAACTGCTTGTAGTTGGCAGCCTGAGCTCCTTCAAGGTATTTAGCCTTTTTGAGCGCTCTCTTTCTCTTTCTGCTCTTTTTGGTCAAGATGTGACTTTTACCGGGAGACCAGTGTTTAATCTTACCTTTAGCCGTTACCTTTACCCTTTTAGCCGCAGACCTTCTTGTTTTTATCTTGGGCATTGTAAAGCCTCCTTACCTTAGTTAAACGGAATGTGAATTATAGTCTATTTTTTCTTCGGCGCAAGTATCATAATCATATCCCGCCCTTCTTTCTTGGGCTTCTTTTCAATCTCGGCTATATCCTGAACAGCCTCATAAATTTTCATTAGCTGTGATTCACCAATTTCGACGTGTGCCTGCTCTCTACCTCTGAACATAACAACCGCTTTTACCTTATTGCCCTTTTCAAGGAACTTTCTCGCCTGTTTTATCCTCACCTGCATGTCGTGCTCGTCGGTCCTTGGACGCACCTTTATAGTCTTAACTTCAATGGTCTTTTGCTTCTTTTTAGCTTCATGCATCTTCTTCTGTTGTTGATACTTATACTTACCGTAATCCATAATCCTGCAAACGGGAGGATTAGCGTTGGGCGAAACTTCCACTAAATCAAGTCCTTTTTCTCTCGCAATCTGAAGAGCTTTAAGGGTAGGCATGACTCCTAACTTCGTTCCATCCTCATCGATTACCAAAACTTCTCTCGCCCTTATCCTTTCGTTTACTCTCGTTTGTTCAAGTTTCTTACTAATGGCTCCCTCCTTTAATTGGTTTTTTCCTTTATCTCTTTAAGAATTTTAGACACAAAAGCATCAACGTCCATAGTCCCAAGGTCTCCTTCCTTCTTAGAACGAACAGAAACCGTTCCGCTCTGTTGCTCTTTCTCCCCTACAACAAGCATATATGGTATCTTCATAGTCTCTGCTTTCCTTATTTTGTAGCCCACTTTAGCGCTTTCATCGTCAAGCTGAACCCTCACGCCAGCTTTTTTAAGGCGTTCGTAAACTTCATCGGCGTATTCAAGATACTTGTCGCTAACAGGAATAATAACAACCTGAATTGG
>JAMOPR010000095.1 GCA_027064485.1 Desulfurobacteriaceae bacterium
CAAGCTTGGCATCTATACAAAACTTCTTTCCTCCCACATCTACCACAAGATAGTAGGATTTCTTACGTGAGCTCCTAACTTCTTTAGCTTCATCATTAAGATTTAAGTAAGGGATTTCTAACTCATCTAATTTTTCAAAACTAAACTCCTCAACAAACCCGTTCTTTACAGCAAAAACAGAAGATTCTCCTCCTTCTATATTCACTCTTTTAGCAATTTCAATGGTAACTATCTCATCAACTGGTATAGCGTAAGCCTTTTGATTCCTCTGAACTATAACAGCAATACCCTTCTTATTTTTAAGCAACGACTCTACATCAAATTTTTTACTATTAAGAACAACATTCGGGTCTATAAGAGGATAAACGTTATTGTGATATTCCACAAGTCCCAAAACATGAGAAGATAAAAGGGAACTTTCTTTAAAGTTTTCTTTACTAATTTCTATTATAGCTTTTACTTCCTTTACTCTAATAGCAAAAAATTCCTGACCTATTTTAATAACAAGGATTCCTTCTTTCATATCAACACCCACTTAATAAAATTTAAGAAGCAAGAGTTACAAGCTTATCTATTATTCTTTCCATCTTTTTAACATTTTTAAATATGAGATTAGCAGCATCTTTTGATTCAGCCGCATTTCTAAGGGAAATCTTAGCTGCTTCTTCTATTTGTTCAGCAGCAATTTTGGACTGTTCTATCATTTTTTTAAGCACATCAGCAAATTCAGAAACTTCTTTCATCACTTTTAAAGTTTTATCTATTTCTTCCTCACTTCTCCTAAGCTCGAACTTCAAATCCTGAAGCCTATCTTTTTCTCTTTCCAAAGAAATAACCAAATTATTAACATCAGCAAGTATAGACTCAACTTTTTCCATTAAAACATCTATAGTGTCTTCTACCTTATCAAGTTGCTCTTCCGAACTTATAGCAAGGTCTCTTATATCATTACTTACATCGTTAAAACCATCACCCAATTCACCTATTCTTGCAGCTTCAATTAAACCACTAACTGCAAGACTTGTAGTTTGAACTATGGTAATTTCTATCTTCCTACGCAACTTCTGTATATTTCTAACCTTTAACCTTATGGAATTAATACTGTCCTTCCTTTCAATCAATAACGTCAATATATCAGCTGTTTTTTTCTCCACAAGGTCTATAGTTTCCAAAATATTTCTAAAAATTTCTCCACTCTTCTCTAAACCTTCAGTTAGCTCTTTTAAAAGCTTATTGACTTCTACTATAAGAGCTTCTCCTGTTTCGGCAACTTTTAAATTTTTTAAAGCATCATCAGCAGATATCTCTGCTGCCTGTTCAATTTGTGATAAAGCTTCTACTATCTGCTCTGTAGAATTTTCAAGAGCACGGACAGAATTTCTGAGTTCTTCCGCAGACGCAGCCAATTCCTC
Source organism: Desulfurobacteriaceae bacterium (assembly GCA_027064485.1). Classification (GTDB taxonomy): domain Bacteria; phylum Aquificota; class Aquificia; order Desulfurobacteriales; family Desulfurobacteriaceae; genus Desulfurobacterium_B. The sequence continues at coordinate 1,413 of JAMOPR010000095.1, forward strand.
TTTATTAACATCCTCTTTCGATGCTTCCTCTTTTATCAAAGAAGCTGCCTTCTCCACCTGCTCAAAAGCAGTAACTTGGTGAGATATAGTGCTCGTAACTTCATTAACAGCACTTGCACTTTCTTCTGCTGCAGCAGATATAGTTTCTGTTCCCTTTAAAAGTAGCTCGGTTTCTTTATTAAGAGACTCTATCTTCTTAAGAACTTCTTTAGAAACGTTGGACAGCTCGGCAAAATAATTAACAAGCTCCAGCCCTTTAAAAGAAGACTCTTTAGCCGTCTTAGCCGTTTTTTCAATTTCAAGCCTTATATTTTCAATCTCTTCCTGTATTGCCCTTATAAGGTTCTGAACCTCTTTTACGCTTTCCCTCACTTCCGTTGCATACTTACTTGATTTTCCTGCTATATGTCTGATTTCAGAAGCAACAACTGTAAAACTCCTTCCTTCATCCTCCGCCCTTGCAGCTTCTATCGCAGCATTCAAAGCAAGAAGTGAAGTTTTATTAGAAAGGTTTGTAATAAGCTCAACAGCATTAGATATATTCTCACTCGCCTCAAGAACTTCTCTTCCTTTTTGTGCCATTTCATCAGCAGAACGAGAAAAACTACTCATTCCATTTGAAGTTTCCTCAAGACGTTCTGAAGTAGCCCTTAAAGTTTTTTGAAGCTCAAAAATAACTTCATTAACATGTTCACCTTCAGATATCAAAACATTTGATTTGCTATTAATCTCTTTAACTGCTGCAAGAGTTTCCTCCGCTGCTCCTGCACTTTCATCAGCTGCTGCAGCTATTTGTTCCATAGTGCTCTTCAATTCTTCAATTGCAGCAGTTCCTTCTTCACTAACCAGCAAAAGCTCTTTTGAAAGCTCTACTAACGAAGTTCCAGAAGACTCCTTATTTTCAGAAGCACGAAAAGAAGCTTTAGAAAATTCTCCTTCTTCCATCTTTTCTCTATTTTCAAACTTCCGAAATCCCATCTCTAATCCTCCCATTAGTATTTGATAAATAATATAACCCTATTTATTTTAAAAAGTAAGATAAAATCCCTCCCACTACAGCAAACCTACTTAAAAAGTCCTGGATAACATATATCCACAAAATACTTCCATAAAGTCTCTACTCAAAACTCTCAGCAAAACTCCATAAAGGAAAATAATCTTGCCAAAAATATTCATCACGTATTAAAGTCAAACAAAAAGTGTCGAAGTTCAGACAGAAGGTGGACACCTTACAATAACATTTGAACACCACAAAAAGGAGGTGTCCACCGATGAAGCAATTAAAGAGATTCAAAGGAGCATACCTCCACATATCA
>JAMOPR010000096.1 GCA_027064485.1 Desulfurobacteriaceae bacterium
GGAGCTTATGAAGGTTTCAATAGGCATAGGAGCTGGCAGCGGTATATCGGCGGTTTTCGTTTCCCCCATTACAGGAATTCTGTTTGCCGTTGAAAACGTTGCTTACTTTTTGGTAAAAGACTTTATTGGCTTTTTGATTATAGGCAGTTTTTCTTCTTTTTTGATAGCCATTCATTTTCTGTCTCCCATTGCCTTTAAGTATTCTGCCGGAAAGTTTTTTCAGTCCGACTACCTCATTTCTGTTGTGCTGTTTATCCCCGTTATAACTTTTTCTATCTACGTTTACCTGACACTGAGAGATAGAGTTATGTATTTTTTATCATTTTTTCTGGAAAGGCACGTTCCTTCCAAGTGGAAAATCCCCCTCCTCTCCCTCACTTCCGGCATTTTTTTAGGCGTTCTCCTTAAAATTTCTCCCTACGCCGCTTTCTCCGGTCACGAAATCGTTACCGCTTTTTTTAAAGAAGAATTCAGCTGTTCTCTCGGTTTTATACTTCTGCTCATATTTTTGAGGATACTTGCAAATGCTGTTTCCCTTTACGCCAACGCTGTGGGAGGACTTTTTATAACTCTTATGAGCATCGGTTCTTTGGTAGGTTACGCTTTCGGGGAGTTGATGCGAACCTTTGGATTTGGAGTAGAACCTTTCTACTTTGCTGCAACAGGAGCAGCCGTTTTTGTGGGCGTTGTAATGAAAGTGCCGTTTACTTCTGTTGTTCTTGCTCTTGAAACTACATACGATTATAACGTTGTTATACCTGTAGGATTTGTAGTTGCCGTTTCTTCGCTGATTACGGGTATGATTTTTGACATAAGAAAGTTGGTTCTCAAAGGATTTAAGAGGAAAGTGTGATGAAAAAAGAGAGAATAGACAAGCTTTTGGTTGAGAAGGGACTTGTAAAGAGCAGGGAAAGAGCCAAGGCTTTAATAATGGCTGGTAAAGTGAAGGTAAACGGTCAAGTCATTGATAAACCGGGAACGAGCGTTCCCGTGGACAGCGCTATAGAGGTGAAGGAGAACGATATTCCTTACGTTTCGAGGGGAGGTTTAAAATTAGAGACTGCTTTGAAAGAGTTTAATTTTGACGTTGAAGGATTTGTATGCCTTGATGTTGGAGCTTCAACGGGGGGATTTACCGACTGCCTTTTACAGCACGGAGCTAAAAAGGTCTACGCTGTTGACGTAGGTAGGGGACAGCTTGACTGGAAGCTGAGGAACGATGAAAGGGTTGTTTCTATTGAGCGTTTTAATGCAAGGTATCTAACCGAAAAAGAGGTTCCGGAAAAGGTAGATTTGGTTGTTATGGACGTTTCCTTTATCTCTGTAACGAAACTCTTGCCCGTAGTTAAACAGTTTTTAAAGCCCGAAGGGAAAATGATTGTTCTCATAAAACCGCAGTTTGAGCTTACAAAAAAGGAGGTTGATAGAGGTAAAGGAGTAATAAGAGACCCCGAACTTCACAAAAAAGCTGTTAACAAAGTTTTGGAGTTTGCTCGCTCTATCGGGCTTTATCCCGAAAACTTAACCCTTTCCAGACCGAGAGGTCCCAAAGGGAACAAGGAGTTTCTGGTTTTGCTTTCTCAAAAAGAAGAAGACGACAAAGTTAACCAGAAGACGGTGGAAGAAGTTGTATCTATGGAAGGTTAGAGCTTTCGGTTACTAAGCTGAAAAATTCATCAACTGGGAGAGGAGGATAGAAGAGGAATCCCTGTCCTTTGTGACATCCCAACTCCTTCAGTATGTCTACCTGTTCCTGCCTCTCTATTCCTTCTGCGACCACTTCCATAGAGAGCAATTTTCCTATGTCTATTATGAATTTTACGATACTTTTATCTTTTGTATTTCTGTCTATGTTTAGAACGAAGCTTTTATCAATTTTTATTTCCCAAGCTTCAAGTAGCTTCAGCCTTGCAAGGGATGAGTATCCGGTTCCGAAGTCATCTATGGATAGTTTAATTCCCCTGTTTCTGATTTCTTTCAATGTTTCCGTAAGGCTTTCTGTGGATTTTGTAGCTTCCGTTTCTGTAAGCTCAAACACCAACATTTCAGGGTTGATTCTGTATTCCTTTATTAGGTCATCCAAGAGCGGAATGAATCGTTTATCTACCAGTTGAGAGTATGAGATGTTTACAGAGATAGGAATTCTAACGTTTAACCTTTCTAACTTTCTTATCACGTTAAAGCTTTTCTTGAGTATTGCTTCTCCAACGTCAAACAATAAGCCGTATTCGGTGATTACCGGTATTGCCTCCGCGGGAGGAACGGAGCAGCGCATGAGCGCTTCGGCTCCTATTATCTTTCCGGTATCAAGGTCAACTTTTGGTTGAAGGTATATAGTTATTCTGTTGTGTTTAAGGTCTTCCCTTACTTTGGCAAGAGTCTCAACGACTTTTTTTGAAACGTTGAGCTCGTCTGAAAATATGAGTATGGGGACTTTTCTCAAAAACGCTTCTCTTTGAGCTAAGTCCGCTTTTACGAGGACGTTCTCGCCGTGCTGCGGGTAGAAAGATACGCCAATATTTGGAATTATGTAAACTTTTTCTCCCGATACATCAAAGGGCTCTTTAAAGATATCCAGAATTTTCTTAGATACTACCTTAAACTTGTGCCATATGTTTTCGCCTTCGTTTACCACGCATACAACTATAAACTTGTCAGAGTAAGAGCGGAAAATTCTACAGTTTTCTGACTCAAGGGCGTTTTTAAGTCGGGTTAAGGTTTCTTCT